>NZ_BAAGVX010000004.1:28982-208482 GCF_054780655.1 Marinomonas epiphytica | reverse complement strand
GCCGTAATGCGCCGTGGGTGCGAAGCGCCCATATATCCGACCAAATTGCGTTGGTGTAACATGAGGGCTACGCCCTCGGCTGTAGGGCGCCGTTAGGCCGAAGGCCGTAATGCGCCGTTGGGTGCGCAGCGCCCATGATTGAATCAACTTACGTTGCTGTAACACGAGGGCTGCGCCCTCGGCGTCAGATTCGCTTCGCGAACCGTGACCTACAAATCACCCAAATTCCATGTTGATTATGCGTTGTCAAATGTAGGGCGCCGTTAGGCCGAAGGCCGTAATGCGCCGTGAGTGCGCAGCGCCCATGATTGAACCAAATTGTGTTGGTGTAATACGAGGGCTTCGCCCTCGGCGTCAGATTCGCTTCGCGAACCGTGACCTACAAATCACCCAAAATCCATGGCGATCATGCGCCGTTGGGTGCAAAGCGTCCATATAACCGATATTGAACATATCGGTTGTGGTTATCCATTGACTTGCGCCTGCCTCGTACCTTGACATGTTAGCGTAAATGCACCCCCTCAACCTATTATTGGATTTATACGAGGGTTTCGCCCTTGGCATACGCATAAAACCAATATTGTTTGGGATACTTATGTTAGTCGCTATATCTGTTACTAGCTAAAAATAATGCACTAGGGTCAGCTTAGATGTTTCCTCGCTTAGACTGCTTTGTTTTTGATGTTCATACCCTGTGCGTATTTGCCAGTCACTATTTAATTTCATTGCCCATTCAATTGAGCTGATGGTTAACTCATTGCGGTGTTTATTAATATCACCTAAGTATTGGTATGAGGTCAGAATTCTGTGTGTATTACCAGAGTAAAGCCATTGTAGTTGTGGTCCTAATTGTATTTGGTAACCTTTATCATAATCACCTGACGCGGAAGCCCTAGCATTTCCCATCATTGTAAAAAGGTTTTTACCAATTTTGTACGTAACACCTGCTCCTCCTTTAATTCGAAAAACAAGCTTGTCATCTAACACGAAGTCACGAGTTAATGACGCATTAACTTGCCATGATTTTGGTGTGATTAGTGGGTTTGCTGGAGCAAGTGAACGAATATTGATAAAGGCTAGCTCGTTTAGTTTTACGGTTTCGTCTTTTTTAAAACCAAACTTGCTACTAAACATCGATAATTCCGCTCCTTCTAAATACCCACCGGGTAAATCTAAAATATCATGGTATGAGGGGCGATATTCGAGCTCTGTGAAAGTTTTATGATCATTTTCCCCAAGGCTAAGGCCTAGCCTCTGGGTGCTATGTCCTTGATCATCACGTACTTGTGGTGTTGGAAGTGGATCAAATACGTTTTCTTCATTGTAGTGACTCCGTAATGAAAGTAATTTAATAGAACGTCGGTTTAAATAGCTTAAAGTGGATTTTTTCCTAGCAGATAGATAACGGCTGTACTCGTAGGCGACTTCTAGTATTTGGGCTTGCTCAATGGGTGTAAATGCTTCTAGAGGTTTGAGGTTCAAATGCTCATAATCAACTAAGCTTTTGACGAGATCTATTTGAGTTTTCTTTAGCTGGCTGAGCATGTAATTCATACGGTTTATCACGGAAGCTCGATATTCAACTTCAGCAATTGCGTTTGCCTCTTTTAGTTGTCGGATTGTATCAGCAGGGATAGCCCAGAAATTAAAGTTTTGAGTTGTGTTTAAGCGATCGCTGCTAGCATCTAGCATAGCGAGCAGTTGGTATGAGCAGTTCTCTGAAAAGAAATAATATTCAATGTGAACATTTCGAACTTCCCATACATGGCGAATAAATTGATCTACCTCTGCTTGGTTAAGGTCTAGCTTATATTCCCAAATATCTCGACTTTCTAAGAAATTATACTCTTTTACTTTTTCATAATAAGGTGTGACTGAGATAACACCAGGGTAACCACCAGTTAGGCCTTTATAGCTAAATACTAATTGGTTGTCATTCGGATCAGCGTTAGCGGCATAGTTCACCGCATAATCTAGTAGTGGGGATTGATTCCCTTTTTTCTTAACTCTAAGTAGAGTATGGCCATACATGGAAGATGGGCTGTTTAAGTACGCTGCAGGAAATATAAGGTAGAGGCTTTCACCATCAATTTTACCAAACCAGTCATCAAATTCTTGGCAATGTCGTGTGGGTAAGCTTAGTTCTAAATTTTGCTTTTTTAGCCAAGCGAACCTTGCTGGATAGCGGCATTGGGCTGCAACTTGATCTGATGTTGAGCTAGCTTGATCTTCAAATGCATTAATTGTGGCTAGCAGTTCCGCTTTTGGGTTGATTTTGCCCTGCTCAGACAAAAAGAAATCGGGGTCATCTATTTGACTCTCGTTTGGTGCAATGAGGCCAACTTGGTGGTAGTGCAGTAGATCTAGCCAAGTTCGATTGCTTGCCAGTTCGTCCAGCTTTTGTTCCGTTATCGCGTAGGCTTGGAAAGTAGTGAAAAACAAGCAGTATAAAATCCATTTTTGTATAAATTGCGGGCGCATAAGAGCTAACTATATTGATTTCTGAGTTGGGGGAGGGATACAAATAAGGTATAGCAAGTTGCTATACCTTATTAAAAGTACTAACGAAAAAAGTGGCTAATTAGCCTAAGTATTTAGTTAGTTCTTGGTTGTTAGACAAAACGTCTACAATACCTTCGTAAGCTGTTTCTGGTGTTACGTCTGCAGAAGCAAAAATTTGATCAAAGTTTTGCTTTAGCTCAGTATTAAACAACTCTTGGTCTTTAGATTCTACACCCATCAAAGAAGCTAGAGCATTTAGAGTTTCGCCATTGCCTTTAGCTACATCCACTGCTAATGGCTCAAGGTTCTCGTTAATAAACATAGCTAGGCCTTCAGCTAGAGGGCCATTTGCATCTTCACAGCCTAGCGTTCCAGAAGTCATACCAAAAGTCTGGTTGCCAGATGTACCGTTAGTAGTTGCTGCCATTACGTGCTCATACCAAGCGTCTGCATCTTTAAAAATGACCTCAGAACCAAGACCACAACCCGCTGGGCCATGACCACCTGCAGCGAAAGAAGTAACAGACATACTAGCAAGAACAACAGAGAGTGCTAACTTTTTCATATAAATCCCTTATAGAAATGTGTAAATTGTGTCAGTAAAGACACATTAATTATAAGAAAGTGTTTCAATATCTACAATGTTCTTATGTTCTTTTAGCTACTAATACTCGAACATGGGTACTCACCCAATGAAGTCTAAAGTAAGTACAAGTCTTTTATGACCTGGCTTGGGCTTTGGTGAACGATGTACCAGTCCAGCGTTTTCATTACCTAGCCAATTCTCGCCCTTTAATAAGGCGACATCCCCACATTCAAGTTGTTGAATGCTACTTAGCTCTGGGAATAGGCCTGACTCCTGATCTGGTAGACCCTGGCTACCTCGGCCAAGTTTGTCTCGGTTGACGAGGTTATGAGGTAGCCATTCTGTTGCTACGCCATACAGGGTACTCACGAGCCTGCAGGGCACTTTATCAACGTGAAACCTTGGACACATCGCTTTTTCTAGCGCTTCTATGCGTAAACCTACACGTCGCAATTCGAATAAGCAGCAGAACATGTCGACGAGCTCTGCAATCGTATCACTAAGACCTGGAACATTGTGATGTTTGAAGCTGTCCTCTAGAGACGCAAGAGCGCTTTCAGGTGTTACCGTCATTGAGGCTTTGAAGTAAGGTTTCTCTTCTAGCAATACGGCTAATGAGGCGGTTAAAGCATCAGGAAGTTGTCTCTTCCAAACCACCATATTGATGTCAGGGTTATAGATATCAGTAAGAATTGAAGGTTCTAGACCTGATATCCCATAGCGAGTTTTAGAGATTGTTTGATCCGTCTGCGCTTGTGCTAGGCTTGTCATTAGGCTTCCTCCCATGCAGGGAATGGATCGTTAAAGTTGGCCCAATGTTGTTTGCCGGCTAATAACTCTTCATCATTTAACAAGCATTCATTTAAAGCGGTGAGTGCTTTGTCTTTATTCAAATTTTGTCCAATAAAAACCATTTCTTGGCGCATGTCTCCGAAAGGTTCTACCCATTGTTCTTCAATCGAGGCCAGACTTTCTTTGTCTGTTGGCCAGCTTTCTTTGGGGACAGCTTTCCAGAACATACCGCCAAAACCATACCGAGCTATGCCCCCAGCTTGGTTCCATTGGCCAGCAAACTGAGGGCGTGATGCAAGCCAGAAATAGCCTTTTGAACGGATTAGTTTTCCGAACTTTTCAGTATTATGTAGGAGATCATAGAATCGCTTTGGGTGAAAAGGCCTGCGCGCAATATAAGTAAAGCTTGCGATGCCATACTCTTCTGTTTCGGGAATATGCTCACCGCGCATTTCTTTCAGCCACCCTGGGGCTTGCTGAGCCCTTTCAAAATCGAATAGGCCAGTATCTAAGATGGCATCTACGTCGATTTCCCCATTATGAATAGGGATGATGTCAGCATGAGTATTCAGTGTTTTGAGGATGGCAGTTAAGCGCTGAACCGTCTCTTGATCCACTAAGTCCGTTTTGCTGATAAGGATGACATCGGAAAATTCTACTTGGTCAACTAATAGATCAGCCACACTTCTCTCGTCCTCTTCGCCCAGCGATTCTTCTGTTTCCTGAAGGTACTTGGCTTCTTCGTAGTCTTTAAGAAAGTTAACTGCATCTACTACAGTGACCATGGTGTCTAAAGTTGCGAGCTCTGATAATGAAACACCATTTTCGTCTGCGAACGTAAAAGTCTCAGCTACCGGTAAGGGTTCAGAAATCCCTGTCGATTCGATTACTAAGTAGTCAAATCGCCCTTCTTTAGCCAATTTGTTGATTTCAAGTAAAAGGTCTTCTCTTAATGTGCAGCATATACAGCCATTGCTCATTTCAACCAACTTCTCTTGGCTGCGATTTAATGAGACTTCATTATTAACAACGGCGGAATCAATATTGATTTCGCTCATATCGTTAACTATAACTGCGACCTTTTTGTCTTGTCGGTTGTTTAAAATGTGACTTAAAACGGTGGTTTTTCCTGCCCCAAGAAAACCAGAAAGTACAGTAACGGGTAACTTTTTTTGTGGAATATGTTGCATGATAATCTCTCTCTATTGCTATTTACGTTATAACATAACAGGTTGTTCAGTGCATTATCTGGTGGCTATATTAGTTAACTATATTCTAGCGGCTCAGTTAGAAGGAGGGAGTTGAAAGCGCAAGTGACCAGAAAATAATTATATGGGATACTTTGAATTTATATTTGTATTACAAAAATTATGAGCTCTTCATTTTTACGAAAAAATGCAGCGATTGCTTGGCCATTAGCCTTAAATGGTTTGTTAATGCAGTCCATGTTGATGATAGATACCCTTTTGGTTTCTCCCCTAGGAGAAGTTCCGTTAGCGGCAATGGGATTGTCCACTGCCGTGTTAGCCTTTATGTTAGGTGTCCATATGGCTCTGGCGAACGGCAGTCAGTTGGTTCTGAGTCGGGCTGTAGGTTCTGGGCTAGATAAAAATATAGCAGTAAACTTTTGCTCAGGACTGGTTATTAATGCCTTTGTAGCATGTGTGTTTCTATTGGTGTTAGCCCTCTTTAAAGAAAGCCTTATTATGCGCTTGTCAGGTACGTCTGATTTAGCGGCTCAAACTCACAGGTACCTCAATATAGCGTTTGTTTTGATTCCGCTAACTGCGTTAACGCAAATGATGATTGCTCTATTGAATAGTCAGGGAAAGAGCCGATTGGCATTATTTGGCTATCTCTTAGAATTACCTGTGAATGTTGTACTTTCTTATTGCTTTATCAATGGTGATATTTTTGGGCTCGAACTAGGAGTAGCGGGGGCTGCGTTAGGCAGTGCTGTAGCAATGTTATTTCGGCTTTTTTACTTAACTTTTTTTGTGTTAAGGGGAAAAGTTAATGTCCTGATGGCTATGAGTATTAGTGGTTTTACAAAAAACCTTAAAAAACATGCAAATGAGGTGTTCCCTGTCGCAGCTAATATTACCATTCTGCAAATTGGCATGAGCGTTTACCAGCTTTTATACTCCCAGTTAAGCGTACACTCTTATGCAGCGATCATTATTATCATGCCGTGGTTAAGAGGTGGTTCTCAATTTGTTGTGGCATGGGCGCATGCGGCTGCAATCAATTTAAGCCAGATAATTGGTGCTAGAAATCTACAGGCCTTACCGACAAGTGTAAATAAAAGCATTCAAATAGCGGTGTGTGTGTCTTGTGTTTGTGCTTTTTTGTTTGCTGTATTGAGTGTATTTCTTCCAAGCTTTTACCCAGATTTAGAGCAAGAGACCTACCTGGCGTTAACGCTAATCGCACCTTTATATATTTTTCTTCCCATCGTGCGAGGTTATAACACGATACATGGTAATGTACTGCGCTCTTTAGGACGGACAACAGCCGTGTTTAAAATTAATTTTACCGGCCAGTGGTTGGTGTCTATCCCTTTATGCGCTGCACTAATTTTATATTTTGATGTTTCTATTTTTTGGGCGTTTGCGGTTCAGCCTTTTGAAGAGGTGGTTAAAATGCTGCCTTTCAGGTGGCTGGCTCGAAAAACCTTGCGAGACTTTAATGACGATAAATTAACCAAGCTCATGTTCTGAGCTAAGCAACGGACCAAAAAAAACGCTCCGAGTAAAGCTGGGAGCGTTTTTAATAGGGCGGTTGCAGTGTTATTCGTCTAAGAAGCTTCGTAAGTGTTCAGAGCGGCTTGGATGACGAAGTTTACGCAGTGCCTTAGCTTCAATTTGACGAATTCGCTCGCGCGTTACATCAAACTGCTTACCCACTTCTTCGAGGGTATGGTCGGTATTCATATCAATACCGAAGCGCATTCTAAGGACTTTTGCTTCACGGGCTGTTAGGCCTGCTAACACAGTTGTTGTGGATTCTCGTAAGCCTTCAATGGTTGCAATATCAATGGGTGACTCTGCACCATCGTCTTCAATGAAGTCGCCTAGGTGTGAATCTTCGTCATCACCGATAGGGGTTTCCATTGAAATAGGCTCTTTAGCAATTTTTAGGACTTTACGGATCTTATCCTCTGGCATATCCATACGTACTGCCAATTCTTCAGGAGTCGCCTCACGGCCCATTTCTTGAAGCATTTGACGAGAAATACGATTCAACTTGTTGATGGTTTCAATCATATGAACCGGAATACGTATCGTTCTAGCTTGGTCGGCAATTGAACGCGTGATCGCTTGACGAATCCACCAAGTTGCATAAGTAGAGAACTTGTAACCACGGCGATATTCGAATTTATCAACCGCTTTCATCAAGCCGATGTTGCCTTCTTGGATCAAGTCCAAGAATTGAAGGCCACGGTTGGTGTACTTCTTCGCAATGGAGATTACCAGACGTAGGTTTGCTTCTACCATTTCTTTCTTAGCACGACGTGAACGAGTTTCCCCAATCGATATACGACGGTTGATCTCTTTCAATTCAGCAATGGTTAAACCACAATCTTTCTCTACACCACGCAGTTTACGTTGGCTACGCATGAATTCGGCTTGATTTTCTTCAAGACCTGCGGCGTAGTTTGCACCAGAGGAGATTTGTTCTTCTAACCATTTCTGGTTCGTTTCATTGCTTGGGAAGCGTTTTAAGAATTCAGTACGAGGCATACCCGCTTTACGAACACATACCTGCATGATCAAGCGTTCTTGATCACGTACTTTAGTCATGCGTGAGCGTACTCGTTCAATCAGATCTTCAAAGATTTTTGGAACAAGTTTTATTGGGGCGAAGCTAATGCTGAGCTCTTCTTGTTTTGCTTTCACTACGTCATCTTGGCGTGAGTGAGTTTCAAGCAACACTTTCAATTCTTCATAGATTCGAGATATTTCGTTGAAACGTAAAGCAGTTTCTTCTGGATCTGGGCCGCTCTCTGTTTCTTCTTCCTCTGAAGAGTCTTCGTCATCATCGTCATCTGATTCATTTTCTTCGATGATTTCTTCTTCTTCGGTTTCTTCGAAGACAGGTTCTTCGCCATCACCATCAATGAAGCCGCTAAAGATATCGCTCAAACGGCCTTCTTCTTCCTGTACCTTTGCATAGGCATCAAGTAAGACATCAACAGCACCAGGGAAGTAGGAAATGGCCGCCATGACCTCACGAGTACCTTCTTCGATACGCTTAGCAATGGCTATTTCACCGGCACGGGTTAGTAGCTCAACCGTTCCCATTTCACGCATATACATACGAACTGGGTCGGTTGTGCGAGTTACATCACCTTCTACAGCGGCAAGAGCTGCAGCCGCTTCTTCTGCAGCGGCTTCATCCGTTGAGTCGCCTTCTTCCATAAGAAGACTGTCTTTATCGGGTGCAATCTCAGAAACTGTGATGCCCATGTCATTGATCATGGCAATAATTTCTTCGACTTGTTCCGGGTCGGAAAGGTCATCAGGGAGATGGTCATTGACCTCGGCAAAAGTTAAGTAACCTTGTTCTTTACCTTTGGCGATCAGCTCTTTGAGACGTGACTGTTGAGTGTCTGGCATTCGACAACCTATCATTGAAATTTGTTTGGAATTTGCAAGCAGCGGATTATACCAAAAATATTGACTTTTATCCAGATTTTCGCTGTTTTTTAACCAACTAATCGGGGAAAAATTAAGATTTCTTCTGACGAATCATTTCCATCAGTTTTAATAATTCTTGCTTGCTTCTCGTATCCTTTATGGATTCATTGCCCTTGTTTTTCAACCTTTCAATGCTGCTATTTAATCCCAAATTGTTTTCTAAAGATAAAACCATGTCAGAAACTTCTTGCTCGGCATGGGTAATCTTAAGTTTTGTAGCGGCATCTGGGTGGTTGAGCAGGTCAAAGAGACGATTAAGCTCTTCCATGTTTTGAGTCTGACTAATGAAATGGCCGACATTTTTTTCTGGCTGTTTACAAAAAAATCGCCAAGCGCGGCAAAAAAGCTGCAGGTCTTGATCAGCCTGGTTAATCAGAGGGTCCGGAATGTCGATGTTTTTGGCTATATGTGGATGCAGAAGTAAGCATAGGGTAGCTTGTTTGGTGCGGTTTAATCCTGCTGGTGCAGGAGGGAGATGCTCGTCCTTCTGCTTTTTCCCAAAGCGCTTTTTAGATCTAGGTTTAAAACTGTTTTCTAGACCTGTTGAAGTCGGTGCTGGGTAGGCGTCGTATTCAGCTTGGTAGTTAGAATAACCTTCGTCTGCATAGGCCATGTCTTCATAGTTAGCATTGGGAAGGTAATCTTGTTCTGTTCCTATCGGCGAAGGTGTTGAGCTCTCGACTTGGGTTGCACCTTGATTGCGAAGAGGCTTTAGTTTCGTGTGTTCAAGGGTCTCTTGGTCTATGCCAGACTGTTCGCTGAGCTGTCTTAAAATCACTGAGCGTAAAGTGAGCTCTTGGGGCAGCTGGCGAATCATACCCATAGCGTTGCGTGTGTATTGAGCTTCACCTTCTTCGTCAGCTAATGTGACCTGATTGCGTGCATGCTCAAATAATACGTGAGCCAATGAATGAGCATCGTCAAGGCGAGCGTTAAATGCGTCTCTGCCTTCTTTGCGGACCAGTGAATCAGGGTCTTCCCCTTCCGGTAAAAATAAAAAGCGCACTTGCTTTTCATCTTGCATTACCGGCAGTGCTGCCTCTAGCCCTCTTATGGCGGCGGCTCGGCCTGCTTTGTCACCATCAAAACAAAGCACAACCTTACTGACTAGTTTGAATAGCTTACGAATATGCTGACTGTTTACCGATGTCCCAAGAGTGGCGACGGCATTAGTAATGCCGTGCTGAGCCAGCACGATAACATCCATGTAGCCTTCGACAACGAGTATTTGATCCAAAACTTTGGTGTTCTGTTTGGCTTCAAATAAACCGTAAAGTTCTTGGTTTTTTTGAAATACAGGGGTCTCTGGTGAGTTTAAGTATTTGGGCTTCTCATCCCCAAATGCTCGGCCACCAAAAGCAATCACACGACCACGGCTGTCTCGAATCGGAAAAATAATGCGATCTCGAAAGCGGTCATAAAAATGGCCTGCTTGATCTTTTTTCTCTATAAGCATGCCGCCAAGCAATAGCTGTTCTTGGCTTTCGGCCCGAGTACCCACTTGTTTGAGTAAGTTGTCCCAGCCTGGGGGGGCAAAACCTAACCCAAATACCTTGGCAATTTGCCCAGATAGGCCGCGATCTTTTGACAAGTAGTCAGTCGCTTTTGCTTTTTGGGGGTGTGTAATAAGTTGCTGCTGATAGAACTGGGCGCTCTCAGAAAGGCGTTTTAAAAGTTCAGCGTTTTGTTCGTACCTGTCAGGAGCTCCTTGTTCTTTTGGTACTTCCATGCCTGCGTCTTTAGCAAGCGTCTCGACCGCGTCAACAAAGTCCATGTGGTCATGATCCATAACAAACGAAATGGCGTTGCCACCGGCTCCACAGCCGAAGCAATAGTAGAATTGTTTGTTTGGATTAACGCTAAAAGAAGGGCTTTTCTCATTATGAAAAGGGCAAAGGGCAGTGTAGTTCTGCCCTGTTTTTTTCAAGCTAATACGGGACGCCACCACATCCGTTAAATCGGTGCGAGCAAGTAGCTCATCGATAAATTGGTCTGGTATGCGTCCTGCCATAAAACTAGCCTAGTTGTGCTTTAACTTGTTTGCTTATTTGCCCCATGTCAGCGCGGCCTTGAGCCTGTGGCTTAACAATGGCCATAACAGCGCCCATTTGTTGCATAGAGGTTGCGCCTGTTTCGGTAATGGCAGCTTTAACAATTTGGGCAATTTCATCATCCGTTAACGGTGTCGGTAAGAATTCGCTAATGATGACCATTTCCTCTTGCTCTACCTGAGCAAGGTCTTCGCGACCACCATCAAGGAATTGTTGAGTAGAGTCTTTGCGTTGTTTATTCATTTTATCAAGAATGGCGAGCACGCGAGCATCGTCAAGTTCAATGCGCTCGTCTACTTCTACTTTTTTACATTCCGCTAGGATGTTGCGAATAACAGTAACACGCTGCTTTTCTTTTGCTCGCATTGCAGTTTTTAATGTATCAGAAATGTGTTTTTTCAGGTCAGACATGGAATCCTCTCAAGTATTTTAAGCAAAAAAAACGGCTAGTTAATTTAACTAGCCGTTTTTATAAGCCTAAACGCCGCTGGCGTCTAGACTAACATTTGTTTTTTGCAAAAATGCCAAACGGCAGTTTAGCCTAGTACAAACGTTGGAATTTTTTCTGCTCACGAGAAACTTTCTTAGCGTGACGCTTAACAGCAGCAGCTGCTGCGCGCTTGCGAAGAGTTGTTGGTTTTTCGTAGCATTCACGACGACGAACTTCAGCCAAAACGCCTGCTTTTTCACAAGAACGTTTGAAGCGACGTAGAGCGATGTCAAATGGTTCGTTATCTTTAACTTTAACTGCTGGCATGATGTTACCTTTCAATAATAATGTTTAAATTTAAGTGTTCACAAAAACGGCGTGAATCATACTTGTATTTCGTTCTGTATTCAAAGCGCGTTTTGTGTGCAGAGTGAGACGAAATAAAACGTCATTTTTCTACCCTGTACAGACCAATCACGTCTGTTTGATGTGCATTCTTTTATAAGGGTGTTTGTCTCTGGTAGTGTCAAAAAAACCTCACAAACGCGAAAAATCACCTGCCTTTTAAATTCTAAATATTGAAAACGCGCGCATTATAACGACCAGATAAGGTTTTGTCCAATATTTAAGTGGTCACTGCCTGCACAGGCGTAACGATTCAGGTACAATGCGGGCAATGATAAAATGAGATAGCTGCAATGAAAGTCTTGGGATTAGAAACCTCCTGCGATGAAACAGGAATCGCAATATACGATACTGACAACGGCCTATTGGCGCATACTATTTATTCTCAAATTGCTCAGCATGCTGAATATGGCGGTGTGGTTCCTGAGTTGGCATCGCGTGATCATGTGCGAAAAACTTTGCCATTAATTGATGAAGTGCTGGAGCAAGCAGGTATAACTAAAAAAGAACTGGATGCCATTGCCTACACAAGTGGTCCTGGCCTGGTGGGTGCTTTAATGGCCGGAGCAACAATTGGTCGCTCTTTGGCCTTAGCCTTAAATATTCCTGCTTTGGGTGTGCATCACATGGAAGGCCATTTGTTAGCGCCTATGCTGGAAGAAACACAACCGAAAATGCCTTTTATTGCGCTGCTGGTATCAGGAGGGCACACGCAACTTGTTCGTGTTGACGGTATTGGCGAATATAAGCTTCTTGGTCAGTCATTAGATGATGCCGCAGGTGAGGCTTTTGATAAAGCCGCTAAAATGATTGGTCTACCGTACCCTGGTGGTCCTCAAATTGCTGCACTGGCAAAACAAGGTAACCCGAACTCGGGATTGAAATATCCACGTCCAATGACGGATCGGCCTGGATTAGATTTTAGCTTTAGTGGTTTAAAAACCGCGTTTTTAACTTCAGTGCACGATGCTTTGGATGAAGACCGCTGTGATGAAGCGTTTAAAGCCAACGCCGCTTACGCTTTTCAGTCTGCTGTGGTAGATACCTTAGTCATTAAGTGCCGACGTGCGTTGGAATCAGAAGGTCTAACGCAATTGATCATTGCCGGTGGGGTGAGCGCCAATAAACATTTGCGTGAGCAACTGGAGAAGCAGTTAAAAAAGATACGTGGCAACGTCTTTTATGCCCGTCCCGAATTTTGTACGGATAACGGAGCCATGATTGCCTATGCTGGGGCACAACGATTATTGAAAGGGCAAACCTCGAATCTTGAGTTGTCAATAAAAGCACGCTGGCCATTGTCTGATTTACCGTCTATTAAGGAGAGCTAGATGCAAGACGTTGTTTTTATTGAAGGGTTACAGGCAAAAGCCGTCATCGGTGTTTACGATTGGGAGAAACAAATTCAGCAGGATTTGCTATTCGATCTTGAAATGTATCATGACAATCAGGCCCCAGCTAAAACAGATGATTTAGCTTTGACCCTAGATTACGAAGCGATCTCAAACCATATTTTAGCATTTTGTCAGCAACGCCAATTTGAACTAATCGAAACCTTAGCCGAAGTGCTGGTGGCGGAGTTGATAGACATTTTCTCTCTGACTGACGTCACCCTCACTTTGAAAAAGCCTGCAGCCGTGCCTCAAGCAAAGGCGGTAGGTGTTCGGATTCGACGTCAGGCGCAGTAAACAAACGGGTGATTAGATTGCTTTAAGGCTGCTACGCGAGTGGCCTTCAAAGCCGCCCCAAGTTCTGCACCTGCTAAGCCTTCCTTCATCAGTTTAGCAGCATTAACACTTGCAACGGTTGCCCTTAAGTTCAGCCATGTTTGAGGCGTTGTTTGAGTTGCTAGGCTAAGGGTTTCAATGAGCTTTTCAAAAGGCTGAGGCTTTTTAACTGCAGCCACCTTGGTCAACCAAGTTTCCCATTCCTGTGCACTCATTTTTGTACTTTGGTTTTCTAAAAAGCCCCTTACTTGTTCGGCCAGTAATTTGTACTGGTTGGGAGCTTTAATTCTTTGGTGCAGTCGGATTAATTGCGCTAGCGGTGTATTGCTCGTCGCCAATGCCCAGCGCTGGGCCCCAGATAGGTGATGCGTATCCGTTAGGGTAAGTAAATTGCTCTTAGGCTCCCAAATTAGTTCTGGAAAGGTGTCTGGAAGGGCATGAGCGGTCAGTAAAGTATTAAAATACTGTGATGCCTCGGAGCATGACAAAGCCTTTTCTGTTTCTTTCCAAACGCGCTCAGGGGTTAAGCTCTGCAACTCTCCTGAAGTGCTAATGGCTTGCATTAATGTCAGAGTGTCAGGTGCAATCGTAAACTGAAATGAGTGGAGGCGTGCGCTAAAGCGAGCCGCTCGTAATACTCTTAATGGATCTTCAATAAAGGCACTTGATACGTGTCGTAATAAGCGCTTAGCAATGTCTTTTTGGCCGTCAAAGGGGTCTATTAACGTGCCATCTTCACCTTGAGCAATGGCATTGATGGTGAGGTCTCGCCTTGCAAGGTCTTCGGTTAGAGGAATATCTGGAGAGAAATCGCAAATAAACCCTGTGTATCCCTGGCCTTGTTTTTTTTCGCGCCTTGCTAGAGCGTATTCTTCTTTACTTTTTGGGTGAAGGAAAACAGGAAATTGTTTGCCGACCTGTTGATACCCCTGCCGTTCCAGCTGCTCTGGGGTAGCGCCCGTGACAACCCAATCTCTATCGATCACTGGAATACCTAATAGCTGATCTCGAACAGCGCCACCAACGAGGTAAATCTGATAATTAGGCATGTGTAGTAACTAGATGCTCATTTCGCATTGTTCGGGGAACATGGCACTCCACTGGCTAAAGCCGCCATTAAGTGAATATACGTCTTTAAAGCCTTGAGCAGCTAAATATTCCGCGGCGCCTTTACTGCTATTGCCGTGGTAACAGCAGACAATAACCGGAGTGTCTTTGTTGGTATTGCTAATAAAGTCACCCACATTGTCGTTATTCAAGCTAATCGCATCGCTGATATGGCTGGTTTGAAAGCTTGCTTGGTCTCGAATATCAACAATAATTGCTTCGTTTTCAATAAGTGGGAGCGCATCAGCAATGTCGATACAGGTATAAGTCATGAAATCTTCCAGTCAGTTGAACAAGGTGTACAAAATCTTTCTTTATCTTCTAATCGTAACGCAGTTAAGCTGCCACCCCAAACGCATCCGGTATCAAGAGCGTGGATGTTCGTTATATATGAGATACCTTCTAGTGCGGCCCAATGGCCGAAGGTGACGTGTGTCGAAGAAGGAAGTTTAGAAGGGTGATTAAACCAAGGTGCATAACCGTCAATGGTGGTATCGGGGGACTCTTTTGATTTTAGGTCCAGCTTGCTGTTTACATCGCAAAAGCGCATACGTGTTAAATAATTAGTAATGCACCTTAGTCTTTCGATTCCTTCTAAGTCATCTCGCCATGTAGCGGGTTTATTACCATACATATTAGCAAAGAACGACATATATTGGTCTCCCTGCAGCGCACGCTCTACTTCTCTGGCAAGGGCGATGGTTTGTTCAAGTGTCCAACAAGGAGGAACGCCTGCGTGAGTCATAATGGTGTCTTGCTGGGCATCATAATGACATAACGGTAGGTGTCTTAGCCATTCAATTAAATCGTCTCTGTCACTAGCAGAAAGAATTTCCATTAAAGTGTCACTGCGCTTTAAAGAGCCGTGGCCATAGGCTACGGCGAGTAAGTGCAGGTCGTGGTTACCCAAAATAGAAATAGCACTATCACCGAGAGATTTGATGAATCTTAGTGTTTCGAGTGACTCTGGTCCTCTGTTGATCAGGTCACCAGCAAACCAAAGGGTGTCTTTGTCTTGCTGGAACTGAATCATCTCAAGCAGTTTTATGAGAGGCGTTAAGCAGCCTTGAACATCACCAATTACATAGGTTGACATAGTGTTGTTAATGAACCTTGTTGGGAACAGATAAAGTAAAAGGTCGAATTGGAGCGCTGAAAACGGTGCCATCATCGCCAATAAATTGGTAACTGCCTTCCATGATGCCCACAACGGTCTCTAGGATGGTACCGCTTGTGTATTGAAACGACTCTCCAGCCGCTAAATAAGGGAATTCGCCTACCACCCCTTCCCCTTTAACTTCTTGCACTTGCTGGTCGCCGTTAGTGATGACCCAATGGCGGCTTTGAAGCTTTGCTGACTCGCTGCCGCAATTGGTAATAGTAATGTGGTACGCAAAGACATAGCGTGATGCTTCAGGGTTCGATTGTTGTGCTAAATATTCAGTGCGCACTGTAACGGCGATGTCGTGCTTTAACATGTTAGGCATCCTTAGCGAGGACTAGGTTTGTAATCCTTACAAAGTCGGCTACATCAAGTCTTTCTGGGCGCAAGCCTGGGTCAATGTTAAGAGTCTCAAAGTCGTCACTATCAAGCACCCCTTTAAAGTTATTTCTTAGAGTTTTGCGGCGCTGATGAAAGCCAATTCGCACAATGTCTTCGAGCTTTTTAACATCGTTCGCGACGTGAGGCAAAGTTTTATGAGGTGTCATACGGACAATGGCCGAGTCCACTTTTGGTGCTGGATCGAATGACTCGGGACCTACCACAAACAAAAAGTCTACAGCACAATAATATTGAGCCATCACACTTAAGCGGCCATAGAGGCTGTCGCCAGGACGTGCTGCAAGACGATCTACTACTTCTTTTTGCAGCATGAAGTGCATGTCTTCAATGATTTTTGCTTGGCTTAATAAATGAAAAATCAATGGCGTTGAAATATTGTAAGGAAGGTTGCCAACAACACGAATGGTTTCGTCGTCAGAAACAAGTGATGAGAAGTCAAACTTCATAGCATCGGCTTCGTGTACAGTAAGGCCTGGGTAACGAAAAAGATTTACTTTTAAAATAGGGATCAGATCACGGTCTAATTCCACCACATCCATGCTTTTAGTGACGCTAATAATGCCTTCAGTTAATGCTCCTTTACCTGGACCAATTTCAACAATACGTTGGCCTTTTTTGGGGGCAATGCAGGCAACGATTCGGCGGATAATGCCTAAGTCATGTAGGAAGTTTTGTCCAAAACGTTTTCTGGCTTTATGTGCTTGTGGTCTGCTCATTGAGAATTATTTTTCGCATTAATTGCCATATCTATGGCATGTTGAATGGCCACTTTAAGGCTACCGTTATTAGCTTCGCCTTTGCCAGCTAGGTCGGTTGCTGTGCCGTGGTCCACGGAAGTTCGAATAATGGGTAAGCCTAATGTAATGTTCACGGCATTACCAAATCCTGAGTATTTTAACACAGGTAAGCCTTGATCGTGATACATGGCTAAAACGCAGTCCGCATTTTCTAAATATTTTGGTGTGAACAAGGTATCCGCTGGTAAGGGGCCCTCTAGGTGTAGTCCCTGCTGACGAAGTTTTTCAAGGGTGGGGTTGATAATACGAATTTCTTCATCCCCTAAATGGCCACCTTCTCCAGCATGGGGGTTGAGTCCACAAACGAGAATTTTAGGTTGTTCTAAACCAAAGCGATCTTTTAAGTCATGATGTAATGCAAGGGCCACTCTACTTATCGTTTCTTCTGTAATAGCTGAGGAAACATCCTTCAAAGGTAAGTGAGTGGTTACTAATGCAACTTTCATGGCTTGCGATGCTAGCATCATGACCACGTGAGGTGAATTACACAAGTTTTGGAAAAATTCAGTGTGACCAGAGAAGTGAGTGCCGGTTTCACATAATACGCCCTTATGAACAGGCGGCGTGACCACTGCCTCAAAGAGGCCGTCTAGACACGCTTGACCAGCGTATCTTAGTGTTTCTAACACATAAGGACTATTACGGACATCTAATTGGCCAGCAACAACAGGGGCGGGCAGATGAATGGGTAATACCCACACCATACCTCGTTCATGAAGTAAAACGTCAGTTGCACTTTCTGCTACCTGAATCGTAACAGCAAGACCAAGCAACTGAGCTCTTTGTGTTAGCAAATCTGGATCCGCCAGTACAACGAGCCGAGCAGGGAAGCTCTGCTCAGCAAGAGCGCTCAGGATTATGTCGGGCCCGATACCCGCCGGCTCACCAGATGTAATGGCAATAATTGGGTTATGTGTAGTTGTTGTCATTCGTTAATCTACGACTCTTTACGATCAATAAAGGCATCGGCTCTTAGTTCTTCTAGCCAATTGCTCAGCACAATGTCACGCTTTTGGGCAGTTAGAGCTTGCTCTGCGTTACTGCGCTTCACTTGTTCGCTCACGTCCGTATCACGACGACCTTCTACTTCAAGGATGTGCCAGCCAAATTGTGTTTTGAAAGGGCGGCTGTATTTGCCAACAGACGTACTGTTCATCATTTCTTCAAACTCTGGCACCATGGTACCAGGAGTCACCCAACCTAGGTCACCGCCTTGTAAAGTGGAGCCTTGGTCTTCACTGTTTTCTTTCGCTAAAGTGGCAAAGTCTGCGCCGCTTTGTAGTTGTTGGTAAAGGTCGTTGGCTAGAGCTTGGGTTTGTTTGTCTGACCTAATTTCATTTGGGCGAACGAGTAAATGACGAGTCTTGGTTTGCTTTTGGAGAGTGGTATCTGGGTTGCGCTTTTCAATTACCCACAGTAAGTGAAAACCTGCGTTACTTTGCAGTGGCCCTACTAAGGACGTTTGTGCTGTGCCAAGGGCTCTCACGAATAACGGCGGTAATTGGCTAAGAGGGCGCCAACCAAGGTCACCGCCTTGAATAGCAAATTGGCCTTGTGAATGAGCTAATGCTTGTTCAATAAAGTCTGCTTCACTGTTAATTTTACTGGCAATGTCTGAAATTTCTTGTTGAGCCTTAGCTGGGTCTGAGCCGCGGATAATAAGATGGCGCAAGTGAACCTGCTCTTTTTCCTTACTTAAAGAAGTAGATGAATTAAGGTAATCCTCGATTTCTTGTTCTGTGATCGAAATACGTCGTTTTACGATCTCATTCTTAATGGTGTTGATGAGTATTTCTTGTTCTATTTGATCTCTATAGCGAATAAAACTAATACCTTGTTGCTGTAGAATGTTTTTAAGCCCCGCTAGATCTGTTTGAAAGTTTTGAGCGACACCTAAAATGGCATTATCTACTTCACGGCTGGAAGGGCGCATGCCTATTTTACGAGCATAATTCGCTTGTAGGATTTCGTCGATCATCTGATTAACAATCTGGCGACGAATATTGGGTGTCATTTGTCCACCCGGTACTCGCTCCTTGATGATCTGAAAGCGAGCGTTAATGTCACTTTCTAATAATGCTTGTGAATCAACAATAGCGACAATGCCATCAAGTTTTTTAGGTTGAGCTGATGCGCTTTGAAAAGGGGCGCATAAAAGAAAAATGGCTGATAGTAGTGTAAGAAACTTCATTTTAGTATCCGATGTTACCTTGGTTCCAATAGTCGTCTGCAATACTGGATTCGTCGTTCGAGCGTCCAACAGTGCTTAAACTGCGTAAAATAAATTGTAAATAAATGCCGCGATTACGTTCACTGTCGTCGTCAAGCCAGTCTTGGTAGCTTAAAGACACTTTGACACAGCAGTTTTCATAACCGAACCCTAACACTTGTTTGCTGGCCTCTTCTTCCAAAAAATCATAAGTATATTGATTAAACATGGTCCAATTTTGGTTAAGAGGCAGGATGGTGCTTATGTTAGCTTGTTTTGCATCATCGTCTGAATCTGAATTGTCTAAACTGTATAGATAACTCAAGTTAACGCGAATCTCATCAGTAGGTTTCATCCCCACAATTATTTGCGCTAACTCAGTGCTGTTGTTATCTAAGTCATAGTTTAAATTGGCTGTTAGGCTATAGCGATCTCCTTGGTAACTTGTTGAGGTAAGTAGGTCGCTATGACTCGCACTATCTACGGCGCTGCCTTCATCTGTATCACCACTAATATCAACATAGCGGTCTTCTAAATAAAAGACCTGGCCAGCTTTGAATGACCATCTTTCCTTATTGTTGACATCATACAGACTGCTTTCTAACCCTAAGGTGATTTGTTCGGTGTCGCCTATGCGGTCATTACCGCTAAAGCGCTGGTGGCTAAAAGCTTGAGCATAAGTGAGAGTGGGCTCACTGGCGTCGAAGTCTGGGATGTCATCTTGATCTTTATAGGGAGCATTTAAATAGCTAAGCTTTGGTATAAGGGTCTGACGCCAAAGGTTTTTATTCAGCACGACACGTCGTTCGAACGCAACACTCGAATCAAAATAGCCACTAACATGAGAAAGTGATGTGGCGCTGTCAGAGCCTGTGTAGCTATTAACTTCATAGTCCCTATATTGGGCTAGAATGCCAGGAGAAAAGCTTCCCCAGGTATTGCTAAAGTCCAGGCTTATATCTTGATTCAGAACCTGCCTTTGGCCGTCAAAGTTGTCTTCAGCAGGGTCGTAAAAGTCCGTGTATTGTGCGGCAATACTGTAATCATAAAGAGTGTCTGCTAAGCGATAAGATGCATCCAAGCGTGGTAGCCAATCAAAAGGTTCATCATTACTTGTGTCGGGTGTGAAGTAGCTGCGGTGAGTAAGCTTAGTAGCGAAATTGCCCTCGTTAAAGGCAAGAAATACGCTTCGCTCATAGTCATCTTTTTCTCCAATAGACGTGCTATTAGCTTCAGGGTATTGGTCTGCTGTGGGGTTGTCTTCTAAGGTCACTCCAGCGCTGAACTGTTTATTAAAGTTTAAATCTGATGTGAGCTTTTGTAGTGTTTGCTCACCTTCGTCGTTATCATCAAAAGTAGATTGTTCAAACGTGGTTTCATCATATTTACCAAGGTGTCTAACTTCTAAATCTAACCCCTCGCCTTTATGTTGAATGTAGTTTGGAGTGATGGTGGCGTCATAGTTGGGTGCGATGTTCCAATAGAAGGGCGCCGAAAAGCTCAATCCATTATTGCTGGAATAACCAAAACTTGGGAATAAAAAACCGCTCTGACGACGGTCGTCTATAGGAAAGCGAATCCAAGGAAAGTAAAACACAGGTACATTAAGCACATGAATTCGAACATGTTTTGCCGTCCCGAATCCAGTTGTTGGATTGAGCTCTATAGAGCTTCCGTATAGTTTCCAACTTTCGTCATTGGGTTCACAGCTGGTATAAAATCCCTCTTCAATAAACACAACGCCGTTAAGGTCTCGAGTAAACGTCTGCGATGCGCCACGTAAACCGCTTTGGTAGTCTAAAAAAGTAGCGTTACTAAAAGTGGTCGGCTGGTCAGGTGTGCTGGATATAAAGCTTTGCTCACTGCGAATGAGTTGATTGTTATTGCGTAAGCTTACATTGCCGTCTGCTCGATAAAACTCGCCTGGTACACCTTCAATAGCGTCAGCTGCTAAGGTTGAATCCGGTTGTTTTATAATGGCGTTGCCGTGTAATTGGAAAAAACCGTTTTCGTCACGGTTCATAGTATCTGCTTCAAGCTGGGTGTTGCTTGTCTCTGTGGCATGCCAGCTATTTATGTAACTGCCTTGACAGTAACGACCTAGTTGGGCCTGTTGCTCTGAGCTCAGCGATTCTTTCGGCACCCAATCCCATTGATCCGCTTGGGCAAGGGGAAGAATGAAAAGACTATGCAAAAATAAGGTGCTGGGGCGTAAATACTTAGCCATACAGGGTATACTTGTCTACCAATATTGATTGTCTGAGACTGAGCTCTAAATAAAGAAGAACCCTCGTTGGTTTTAGATGATAATCTAAGCTGGCCTTTTGGGGCTATAAAATAATGGAGAAATATCAACATGTGGAAAATAGTGTGCGCTATTTTGGGTTTTATCTTACTCAACGTAATAGGAGCCGTGTTGGGCTTTATTGTCGGCAGCATGTTGGACAAGTCGCAGGCGAAAGGTCGTTTGGGCGCAGGGTTAGGTCGTGGCAATTTACGTTTACAGCAAGAGACATTTTTCCGAACCTTATTTCTCTTAATGGGGCGTTTAGCCAAGTCTGATGGGCAGGTCTCTGCTGCGGAAATTCAATTGGCACAAGCGGTTATGCAGCGTTTACGTCTTTCTCCTGCTGCGCAAGAACAAGCTAAAAAGCTGTTTAATGAAGGTAAGAGCGAGAATTTTGATTATGTGCCTGTCCTCAATCAGTTTAAAGAAATTGTAGGGCCGGGAGATTTAACCCGAACACTGTTGGAAATTTTATTGGTGTCAGCTTATGCCGATGGCCATTTTAGTGTGGAAGAGAAAACCCTAGTATCGCAGGTGTGCGCCCACTTAGGTGTCAGTGTGGCAGAGTTTGAATATTTACACTTACAAGTAAAACAACAAGCTCATTTCCGTCAGGGGTATCAAACAGCGGGTGGGGAAAGTTCAAAAGACTTATTAAAGTCTGCCTATGATGCTTTAGGTGTTAAACCTGAAATGTCTGACGCTGAAATCAAAAAGGCTTATCGTAAACTGATGAGCCAAAATCACCCAGATAAACTGTCGGCTCAAGGCTTGCCAGATGAAATGATCGCCTTGGCTAAGGAAAAAACACAAGAGATTCAATCAGCTTACGAACTGATTAAAAAGTCTCGTAAGTAAAATTGTAAATGCAAGGGCTAATAAAATAGCCCTTTTGAAAATGTAGGTAAGTTATGCCTTTGGCTTATCTGACTGGTATTTTGCTTTAAAAAACCTCTAACCCTTTGAACCAGCGCTTGCGGGTCTTGAGCAAAGCTGCCTTCTTGCGCTGATTGTAGAGCGATATATTGCCACTTTTGGGGCTGCCTTTGGTTGGCCGCTTGCTCTCTCCACAAAGCGAATTGATCGCTTTGTACCCGCTTCGTATTAGGGTAAAGATCTAAAATGGGGGCGTTGATCTTACTAATGGTTTGCGCGAGTTGATAGGTGTTAACGCCATTTGGTGTTTCACTGTCCACTAAGATCAGACTTTGAATGTTCCTCGGAGCGTTGCTCATAAAGGCTAAAGCATAACTGGCTCCGGTTTTACTTCCTAATAACGCGAGATTACTCACATTTTGCTCGGCCATAAAATTAATGGCGGATTGAATGCGAGAAAAAGCCAGTTCCTGATTAGCCAAAGGGGGGAGCTCGTCAGGAGGGATGGATGCAATGACCGGAGGCATTGCTTCACCACGAGGGGTGATGTCTGGTAATTCAATCGATAATGTACACCAGCTGTAGTTGGGTAAAGCGTTGCGCACTGGTGCAATGGTGTCTGGCCAATCTGGGTGCTCGTTATCGGAAGAGAGTAAGAGTAAACAGCCTTGGCTTGAAAGGGTGCGGCTTGGAATGAAAAGGCTTAAAAACTCTGCACCTTCAGCCTCTAAGGATTTTATTTGGTGTCCTAGTCCGCGCTTTTCTAAACTGGAAACTAATGCTGCAATACGTGCTTTTTGAGGGGTGGGTTGCACTCTCTCTTGATTATCTTGAGCCCAAGCCAGATTACAAAAAAGTGCGAGAAGTGGGAAGCTGAATAGCTTTGTTAGCGTTTTTTTCTTCATCGTGTTGAATACTTCTACGAGTGGCCTTGGTAACATGTGTATGAATATGTTTATTGTGTCATTGCTGGAGCCAGATATGAATGACTTTTTTATTGCCCCCTCTATCTTGTCTGCTGACTTTGCCCGTTTAGGGGAGGAAGTCGACCAAGTGCTTGAGGCTGGAGCCGACATAATTCATTTTGATGTAATGGATAACCATTATGTGCCTAATTTAACGATTGGACCTATGGTATGCAAAGCGTTGCGTAAGCATGGCGTTACCGCTCCAATTGACGTGCACCTCATGGTTAAACCGGTTGATCGTTTAATAGGAGATTTTATTGAAGCTGGTGCGTCATACATTACCTTTCACCCTGAAGCAAGTGAGCACATTGACCGCTCATTACAAATGATTAAAGACGGTGGCTGTAAAGCTGGTTTGGTGTTTAACCCTGCTACTCCCTTGCATCACTTAAAACATGTCTTAGATAAAGTCGATATTGTTTTACTTATGTCCGTTAACCCTGGGTTTGGTGGTCAGTCATTTATTCCAGGGACCTTGGATAAACTTCGTGAAGCGAGAGCTTTGATAGATGAAAGCGGTTATAACATTCGTTTAGAAGTAGATGGTGGTGTTAGCGAAAAGAATATAGCGGAAATCGCAGCAGCGGGTGCGGACACCTTTGTTGCGGGGTCGGCCATCTATGGGAAAGACGACTACAAACAAGTTATCGATGCAATGCGCAGCGAACTGGCGAAAGTGAGATAATTAATGAAAACGCCGAGGTATTTTTCGAAATGGTTTGAAGGTTGGCCGCAATTAGTGTGTTTAGATTTAGATGGTACGTTAGTTGATAGTGTGCCAGATATTGCAAAAGCAGTAGATGCGTTCTTGGTTGAGCTCGGTGCTTCTCCTGCCACAGAACAAAGAGTGCGTAGTTGGGTAGGTTTTGGTTCTGCCAAACTCATTCAGCAAGCTTTACAGTGGGCAGATTTAGATGAGGGGTTATTTGATCAAGCCTACGAAATTTTCCTGCGTCATTACCATCAACATTTGACTGATGAGACTGCCTTGTATCCAAATGTCTTATCACTATTAAAAGCCTTTAAACATCACGGCGTGCCAGTTGCGCTTATTACCAACAAACCGAGTGTGTTTGTAAAGCCAATGACAGACAAATTTGCTTTAACAGAGCATTTTGGGTGGTTGTTAGGTGGTGACACACTTGAAGAGAAGAAGCCTTCTGCTTTGCCTTTGCTACACTGCAGTGAAGCAATAGAAGCAAGCCCTGAGCAG
Organism: Marinomonas epiphytica; assembly: GCF_054780655.1. Taxonomy (NCBI): domain Bacteria; kingdom Pseudomonadati; phylum Pseudomonadota; class Gammaproteobacteria; order Oceanospirillales; family Oceanospirillaceae; genus Marinomonas; species Marinomonas epiphytica. The sequence goes on along the minus strand of NZ_BAAGVX010000004.1, from coordinate 184,268 downwards.
TGTTTGATGGTTGGCGACTCTATTACGGACTTTCGCGCGGCACAAGCAGCGGGGTTTAAGTGCGCTTTGGTTACCTATGGTTATAATCAAGGTGTAGATCTTGCTTCGTTGGGCGCTGATGCAATAATTGATGATTTGGCTGAATTGCTAATCTGATAAATAGGGAGCCAAGAAAGGTATTCTTGGCTCCCTATATAGTGGTTTGTTAAGCTGGCTTCTGCGCCTCCGCATTTACTTTGTCTTCTACATGGGCCATATGGATGGTCTGTGTAGGGAAGGCAACCTGAGCTCCGTGTGACTCAATAATCTCAATTACTTTAAACAAAACATCTTGCTTGACGTTGTGATAGGTGCGCCAATCCGTGGTCTTTGTAAAAGTGTAAATAAAGAAGTCTAAAGAAGAGGGGCCAAACTGATTAAAATTCACCATATAAATCTGGTTGGTGTCTAAGTCAGGATGCTGCGCGATCATGTCTTTTACTTCCGCTAAAATTGTCGGTAAGAGGCTAATGTCGTCATAACGTACCCCAATGGTTTCTTTAATACGGCGGTGGGACATGCGCGACGGGTTTTCTACTGAAATCAGTGAAAAGGTAGAGTTAGGCACATACAGCGGGCGTTTATCGAAGGTTCTAATACGAGTCTGGCGCCAGCCGATGTGTTCTACCGTTCCTTCAATGTTTTGATCAGGAGAGCGTACCCAGTCGCCGATGGCGAATGGTCGGTCTAAATAAATCATTAAGCCACCGAAGAAGTTAGCTAATAAATCCTTGGCCGCAAAACCGACCGCAATACCACCTATTCCCCCAAAGGCCAATACCCCTGAGACGCTATAGCCTAAAGACTGTAAGATAACTAAAACCGACGTGATAATGATGGCCGCTTTTAATAATTTGCTGATGGCACTTGCCGTCGTGTAGTCGACTTTGTTTTTGACCTTGCTGGAGCTGGTTAAGGCTTTTTCAGCGCCACTAATACAGCGAAGTACAAACCAGGTGAGGAGGACAATGACACCCACTTCCCGAATAAGGCTGATGATAGTGGAAAAACTTGGGTCTAACTCTGATTCCGATATTTCTGCCGCAACACTTAAACCCGCAAGCCAGGTGAAAATGCCTAAAGGTTTTTTGGCTGCTTCTAAGAGTACGTTATCCCAAGGCGTCTTTGTACGCTCAAGTTGCTTATCTATGCGAGACAATAAACGAGTCACGAAAAAATTTATAAAAAGAGTGAGTAGAACGACGATAAACACACGAACTATCCAGTTCATATCAGTATCACCAAGTCCTAGGTAAAACTGTAGGCTTTCCCAAGTCATTATTAGCCTCTATTGTTAATGAAGATGTAGGTTAGAAGGCTATGCTATGTACAATCAGTGCATATTTAAAGGCCAATTCATTAGAAAACCATAAAACTTGCAACTTTTAACGGTATGTTTTCGATCGTTTGCTGCGATAATTAGTGCCTGCTTGCGTATAGAGTCTTTAAAGGCAGGCGACAGCCTGTATAACTCAGTGTAAAATTGCCGTTTTGTTTAGATGATCCAACCTATATGCTCCTGCTGATCGACAATTATGATTCTTTCACTTACAACCTTGTGCAGTATTTTCGAGAATTAGATGCTGAGGTGATGGTTGTTCGTAATGATGAAGTGAGCCTTACAGATATTGAGACGCTTGCACCAACCCATTTGGTTATTTCTCCAGGGCCATGTACACCAAATGAGGCTGGTATTTCACTGGCTGCGATTAAACACTTCTCTGGTAAACTGCCTATTTTAGGCATTTGCTTAGGTCATCAAAGTATTGCGCAAGTCTTTGGTGGAAAGGTAATTCGTGCTAAAAAGGTAATGCATGGAAAAACGTCTTTAGTACATCATTTAAACACGTCTGTTTTTACTGATATTGCTAACCCACACACGGCTACTCGTTACCATTCGCTAGTTGTGGAACAAAGTACACTGCCTGATTGCTTAGAAGTGACAGCGTGGACGCAAAATGACTCACAAGGAATAGATGAAATAATGGGAATACGTCATAAAGAATATGATATTGAAGGTGTACAGTTTCATCCAGAATCTATATTAACGGAAGCAGGTCATACCCTGCTTGCCAACTTTTTGACACGATAGGAGACTTGAGTGGATATTCAACAAGCGATTGCTACGGTAATTGAAGGCAAAGATCTTACTGGCGAACAGATGCGTCAGGTTATGAGCGATATTATGACAGGCAAAACCACCCCAGCTCAAATTGGTGGTTTCCTAATCGGGCTAAGAATGAAAGGCGAAAGCGTTGCGGAAATCATTGCTGCTGCTCAGGTTATGCGTGAGCTCTCTTCGAAAGTCGACCTACAGCTCAATCATGTTGTTGACACCTGTGGCACAGGAGGCGATGGCGGCAATTTATTTAATGTATCAACGGCATCTGCCTTTGTTGTTGCTGCAGCTGGAGGTAAAGTAGCAAAACACGGGGGACGGTCAGTGTCTTCCAAGTCTGGCAGTGCAGATGTGCTCGAAGAGGCAGGAATATATCTGGGGCTCTCTGCTGAGCAGGTATGTCGAAGTGTAGAGGAAATTGGCTTGGGCTTTATGTTTGCACCAAATCATCACTCGGCTATGAAGTATGCTATCGGCCCGCGTAAAGAAATGGCAACACGGACTATCTTTAACTTGCTGGGGCCTTTAACTAACCCTGCTAACGCGAAAAACCAAGTCATGGGCGTATTTGATAGAAAATGGGTGCGACCTATTGCAGAAGTGCTAAAAGCATTGGGTAGCAACCATGTAATGGTCGTACACTCGCAAGATGGCCTTGATGAAATCAGTTTGTCTGCGCCGACCTATGTTGCCGAGCTCAAACAAGGTGAAATACAGGAGTATACTATCTCTCCTGAAAGTTTCGGCATTCCAATACAACCTTTAAATGATTTACAAGCCTATGATGCGAAAGGTAGCCTCGGTCTAATAAAAACGGCTTTGGAAGGAAAAGGTCAGGTGAACCCTGCGAGAGATATTGTTGCTTTAAATGCTGGTGCTGCAATTTATGTTAGTGGCGTTGCTGATACGCTAACAGAAGGTGTGCAGATAGCAGAAGATGTTATTGGTAGTGGTATGGCAAAAATTAAACTGTCTGAGTTAGCGAGCTTTACTCGTTGCTTTAAACCTTCAGAAGCTAATTAAAGGGAGTATCGCGAATGCAAGTTGAAACGCCAACTATTCTAAAAAAAATAGTGGCTCGTAAGTTTGAAGAGATTGCTGAAAGAAAAAGTCGCTCTTCTTATGAAAGCCTTGAAATGGCCGCTTCTGTTGCCAATGTTCATAACGCTCCAAGAGGCTTTGCAGCGGCTTTAAAGAGCAAGGTTGCTGACCATAAAGCCGCGGTGATTGCAGAGATTAAAAAAGCATCGCCTAGTAAAGGTATATTGCGTGACCCGTTTGTTCCGACTGATATTGCAAAGTCTTACGAAAAAGCAGGTGCTGCCTGCTTATCTGTCTTAACAGACCGAGACTTTTTCCAAGGTCATGAAGATTACCTAGTGCAAGTAAGAGAGTCTTGTAAACTTCCTGTTATTCGCAAAGACTTTATTGTTGATGAATATCAGGTCCTTGAAGCTCGTTCAATAGGTGCGGACTGTATTCTATTGATCGCGGCCTGTTTAGGCCCAGAAAAAATGCAAGCCTTAGATATCATGGCAAGAGATCTTGGTATGGATGTTCTGGTTGAAGTTCATAATCGCCCTGAATTGGAACTTGCACTTGAATATACTCAAACAGAATTGTTAGGTATTAATAATCGTGATTTACATAGTTTCGAGCTGAGTCTAGATCATACCTTCGAGTTACTAGATAGTATTCCAAAAGAGCGTTTTGTTGTGACCGAGAGTGGCATTCATACTCGTGCAGACGTTGCAGCCATGCGTGAAAAAGACGTGCACGCGTTTTTGGTGGGGGAAGCTTTTATGCGCGCAAGTAACCCTGGAAATAAATTGGCTGAGCTTTTTCAGTAATATAAATTAGGTATTGATAAATGAAGACAAGCGTAAGTTGGCAAGAAGATGTGCATTTTACTGCCGAAACTGGATCTGGCTTTAAAGTAGAAATAGATGGTAAGCAAGAGTTAGGTCCACGACCTATGGAACTCATGTTAGCTGGGTTAGGTGGTTGTACTTCCTATGATGTTGTTGGGATTCTAAAAAAGTCTCGACAAGATGTGGTGTCTTGTGTCGCAGAAATAGAGGCTGACCGTGCTGATACCATTCCTTCGGTATTCACTGAAATTCGAGTTAAATTTGTTGTGACAGGGCGTAAGCTAAAAGAAAGTGTCGTCGCTCGTGCCGTGAAGCTATCAGCAGAAGAGTATTGCTCCGCTTCATTAATGTTAGAAAAAGGCGGCGTTAAGATTGTACATAGCTACGAAATTATAGAAATCGCTTAAGCTGTTTTGATTTGTCTTAAAACGCTGCCAGAAGGTGGCGTTTTTTTATGGCGTCCCCGGCAGGAATCGAACCTGCAACCTAGCCTTAGGAGGGCCATGTTATATCCATTTAACTACGGGGACTCGAAGAGTGAAATTATAACATCTTCCTTTGTTGGGTGAAGTCCTGATCGTATGAGAACTATACAACTCGACAAAAAAATGTGTATCTAACTCTCGGGTGGGGATAGGTCTAGGCCAAATAAGCTAGTTTGATTGCGGCCGTTTTGTTTTGAATGATACAAAGCAAGATCTGCCTTACTCAACGCTTCTTCTATATCATGAGTTTGATTGTCAATTTGTGCGACGCCAATACTGACAGTAAAGCGAACGGCCTCGTTATTCTTAGTGACCAGTTCAACCGCGGCTAAACTTGTTCGAATGCGTTCAACGAAATGAAAGGCATCTTGCAAGCGTGTATTAGGAATAAATAGTACAAACTCTTCTCCCCCGAACCTGCCAGAAATGTCTTCTAATCGGCATTGTTTTTTAAGTTCGTTAGCTACACGGGCGATCACTTGGTCACCGACGCCATGACCAAATTGATCATTTACTTTTTTGAAAAAGTCGATATCAAGTTGGGCCACACAATTCACTTTCTGACGATACTTTTCTTGCTCTAAAAGAGGTTCAATCGTGCTGTAAAAGCCTCTACGGTTGAAGAGCTGGGTAAGAGGGTCTGTCACAGCTAAACTCTTTAGCCTGCTTTGAGAGGCGCTTAATTTTTCCAGTAACTTCATTCGATAAGCAATAATCATAGCGAGGCCAATGGCTTCAAGCAGTATGCCGAAACAAACGCCATGGCTAGAGAGGTAAGTAAACTCGACCTTGCCTCGGTAGAACAAAATACTGTATGACGCAAAAAGTATAAACAGGCCATGAGATATTAAAAAATAGGGAGCAAGAGGGTGTTTTCTGATGAGCATGCTAATAGATATACCGACACCAACAGACATGAGGAAACTCGCAAGATCAGCAGCAAGTTCAAAAGCGGCCTCTAGATTAAAAAGTCCGTAAATCAGCTCTGCAAACATGATTATAATAGTGGTTAACAGTATTTTATGTTCTATTGGGTAGTGCTTTCTAGTCTCAAAAACGCTCATCATAAAAGCTAATAAAAATAGCGGTATAGCTCCCAGAGAAAGGTACCAATGGAAGGCGTCTCGCCCGTATAAATCGAAAAAATTAGCAAATAATCCGAACGATAACGCTATCCAAATGCCGCAGGAAATTAAGTAACAGGCGTAAAAAAAGTGTTCATATAATCTTGATGAAATAAACAGCATTAAGTTGTAGATAGTCAGTGCGAATAGCATGCCCACAATTAACGAAGTATCGATATAAGTGCTAGATAGTGAGCGGCTTGAAGCGTCTTCACTAAAGAGCTCTACTTTGAACCATTGATACGAAAAGGTCTTTTGTCTTATATAGATAGTGCTATCTTGTCCTGCAGCCAGTTCTAAGTTAAAAATAGCGTTGCCGCGATACATCCACTGATGAGGAGGTGGTGAATTGAGATCGATAATTTTGGATGAAACCGTCTTATTTTGAGTGACGTGGTAAAACTCTATCAAGCTGTTGCGATATGCATAAGGCAAGGACAAGAAAATACGCTTATTTTCACTCAAGGTGTTTGATAGGTGTATTTTGATCCAAGTTGTTTTCGCGTCTTTACCAAGGGAAACAGCATTGCTGGCAACGTTGAAGACTTTGTTTTTAATATCGGAAAAGGTGGCGTGGTGGCTGTTGTCTATAAAATAGGCGAGTTGGAAGTTCGTTGCTTTTGTGAACTGATCTGTAATTGTTACTTCTTCCATAGTGGCAGCTTGGCTATTTAAGGAAAGAAAAAAGCCGATAATACATAAAATATGGCTATAGAAAGGTCCTTTTTTCACCATGCTCAGTCACTGTGCCATTGATCTAATTAGTAAGATGTTAATACTAACCGAAGTAAATAGCTATTTATGTATAAACTTGAATATAAGAGAGGTTAATTATTAGGCTCTACCTAATGTATGTTTTGAGCTGACTGGGCGGGTAGAGCCACTAGATGTATAGACCTTGTTCTTATTATTGTGGCCTTGCAAGAGCTCGAAAAGGTTTTTGTTGCGCTTTTGTAGGGTATGCAAAATGTGGGCATTAGTGTGATTCTTAGTTTTACACTCCTGAAGTGCCTGTTCGCAATCGTTCATGAGTTGGCGAATTTCATCCATAGAGTCGTCTTGTTTATCTAGCCACCTTTTAAACTCTTCTTCAGTAGGGTTCTTTCGATCAACTAGATCAAACTTAATTAGAACTTTGACTCTTTTCTCGTTGAGAGCGTTCATTTCATCAAGGAGGGCTTTCTTTTTTTCAGAAATCGACAGGATATGGTCACTATTTAAATGGCCATATGCCTCTCTTTCCTCGTCTAAAAGAGAGGAAAGGGCGCTAAGGACTTGTTTGCTTCTAGAAAAAATCGGGGCGAGAGGAATCATGGTGGGACTCTATTTTTAGTAAACAGAATTTACTATTAAAAAATGGAATCCATTGATGCCATATTGTGCGCAAGCTTTTGAGAGTCAATTTTGTATTCTCCAGCTGCTATTGCGCGCTTAATTTGCTCGACCTTTTCCATATCAACATCTGGTAAGCTGTTAATTTTCGCTTCTTGGCTCTGTAGTGTTTGCGCCGTGCCGCTCAAGCGTACAGTGTCCTCAGCCATTTTGTTATTGCTGCGTGCTTGATCCGTAGCAACACTTGAAGACGCGTCTTTAGAAGCTCGCTCATTCTTACTAACACTACCTTGGGTAGATAACCCTGTTAAGTGTATTGCCATTGTCGTTCCGCCTTAATTTATTAATCCATGTTTGTTATCGGACGAGTAAGTGAGAACTTTAGGAAAAAGCCCGCAGAAACTTTAAATTAATTCCAACTATTTATCACCGACTAGTAGTTTACAAGAACCTCGCCGTCACTGACAACTTTTGCGTACACAATTCGCCCAGAACTGACATTTTTAACCCGTATTTGCTGTGACATTGAACCATTTTCCATAGCTGTGCCATTCATTTTAACAGTAATGCTGCCGCTTTTTGCCGTAATTAAAACTTGGTCGCCTTTCTTTACTAATAATGCTGGCTTAGTCAGGGCGCTGGTAATGAAGGTGTTGACTCTAATATTGCGCGCTGCAACTAATCCATAAGGAGGGTTATCCATAGTGTAAGCTTGACCTCGTAAGTCTACTATGTCGACCAAAGCAAGGCTGGTGTTTTGTCGGTTTATTGTGTCCCCGCGGTTAATCGGACTGTTTGTCTTTATAGCTTGTACATTAATCGACAAGGTTGCAGGGATGTATGACTTCCAAGTAGGGTTGCTGCAAGCGACTAAATAGTTTGTGCGTTTAGCTGCATCGTTTCTTTGATTGCTTATGGAGATATTGTTTGAAGCACATTCAGGGAGATAGTTTAGTGAGGCAATATTGTTTAAAGAAATCGAGACTTCAGCCGTTGGATAAGAGCGAGCGTAGCGCGGGATCTCTACATGCTGAATATAGTGGTTTAACTGCTCTTCAATAGTCGCAGCATAGGCCATGTTTATGAAAAAGAAATAGGCTAAAGTAAGCCTCAGCAAACCCATAGTATGTAACCTTTTGTTGTTTGTTATCACGAAATAGCGATGAGCCGCATAAGATATTAGTAAAATAGCAAAAATCACTCTATGATTGGACTATAACTTAAGAGGAATCGAAATAGGCTTTCGATTTGTTGTATTTTTTTGTAGGAGGAATGTATGGCTGGCGTTCTCGATAGTGTCAATCAACGCACGCAGCTTGTTGGGGAAAACCGCCTAGAACTTTTGTTGTTTCGTCTAAATGGGAAGCAGATTTACGGCATTAATGTTTTTAAAGTAAAGGAAGTTCTGCAATGTCCTAAGCTGACCACCATGCCGCACAGTAGTCCTGTTGTGCGTGGTGTTGCTCATATTCGTGGTGGAACTATCCCTATTCTAGATCTAGGTTTAGCGACCGGTGCCAGTCCTATAGAAAACATAGAGCAGTGCTTTGTGATTATCACTGAGTACAACCGTCGTATTCAGGGCTTTCTTGTGCGTGGTGTGGAACGCATTGTGAATATGAACTGGAGTGATATACAGCCACCGCCAAAGGGGCTATCTAATGACAACTATTTAACGGCTGTTTGCCAAGTAGATAAAGAAATGGTTGAAATCATTGATGTTGAGCAAATACTTTCAGAAGTGGCGCCAACAAAACAAGACATCTCCGTAGGTATTGTGACCGATGATGTACAAGCTAACGCTAAGCAACACCATATTCTTATTGTGGATGATTCTTCAGTGGCTCGTAAGCAGATTAAGCGCTGTATGGAGCAAGTCGGCTTTGCAACAACGGTTTTGTGTGATGGACGAGAAGCAATAGAATATTTGCAAAACTTAGTAGCAGATGGCGCAGATGTGACCGAAGAGTTTTCTATGGTTATTTCGGACATAGAAATGCCAGAAATGGATGGTTATACATTAACTACGGCGATCCGAAATGATAGTCGTTTACAGGATCTATTTATTCTTCTCCATACTTCCTTGAGTGGTGTATTTAATGAAGCAATGGTGAAAAAAGTCGGAGCGGATGGTTTTTTAGCTAAATTTCAACCCGATGAACTGGCTCGAATTGCAATAGAAACAGTTGAAGCTCAGACAGAGCAATAATGTTGTTTGGTGATATGGTAGAGTGTTTGATGCCATATCATCAAAATGCTTTCAATGGAGTATGAATGCTCAGTAGTACAAATGCCATTTCCCAAAATGGGTATATTAGATTTCGTGATTATCTTCAGAAAACTTGCGGCATATCCTTAAGCGATAATAAACAGTATTTAGTTGCTAGTCGGTTAGGGAGAATTCTGGAGCGAGAGCAATACTCTCAAATCGAGCAACTGGTCGATGTGTTAGAGCTTAATCGTAACGCTAAGTTAAAAGAAGAGATTATTAATGCGATGACCACGAATGAAACTTTGTGGTTTCGTGACTCTCATCCATTTAAAATTCTAAAAGAAAAAATATTGCCAGATTACTCAGGAAAGAGTCTGCGTATTTGGTCTGCAGCATCATCTACGGGTCAAGAGCCTTATTCGATTAGTATGGTATTAGAGGAAGCGAAGTTATCAAGCGGTCCATCTAAAGCCAATATCATAGCAACAGATATTTGCACTAACATTTTAGAGCATGCTAAGCAGGGGGAGTACGATAGCCTAGCGATTGCCCGTGGCTTAGGGCTAGACCTTCAGAGTAAATATTTTGATAAGTTAAATGATGCTAGTTGGAAGGTTAAACCACAGATTCGCTCTAAAGTTGAATTTCGATACTTAAATCTCATTGACTCTTTTGCCATGCTTGGAAAGTTTGATGTGATTTTTTGTCGGAATGTTCTGATTTATTTTACGGCCGAAAGAAAGCTAGATATTTTGAAACGGATGCACGCCTCATTGAACCCTGGGGGATACTTATTCTTAGGTGGTGCAGAAGCTCTAAGTGGTTTGTCATCACATTTTGAGATTATTCAATGCCACCCAGGTATTGTTTATCGAGCTAAAAAAATTTAACTCTGCCCTGATACCTCTCTTAATAGAATAAAACCCGCTTTCAGAGCTGAAAGCGGGTTTTTCATTTTTTTGCCTAGTTTAACCTTGCCGCTTTTTGCCTTTTATGAAGTTTTGTTTTTATAACGTATTGAAAAATAAAGAATATTTTTTTGGCATCAATGTTGCTTTAGATTGATAAATCTTTTTTTATTGAGGAATTATGGCTATTTCGTTTGATACCGCTTTTGCTGGTCACGATAAGATGTTGGCTTATCGCAGTGCTCGTGCATCGGTGCTTGCAAATAATATTGCAAATGCTGATACACCTAATTTTAAAGCGCGTGACTTATCATTCGATAACATGCTGACTAATGAACGTGATAGGTTGCAGATGAAAGCAACAGACAGCGATCATTTATCAAGAAACAGCCAAGGGGGGGCTGAAAATGGTTTGTTTTATCGTAATCCTAGCCAGCCTTCCCTAGATGGAAACACAGTAGACATGCAACGTGAGCAAGCTGAGTTTGCTCAAAATGCCTTACACTTTGACACCAGTTTTATGTTGCTTGACCGAAAAATTAGCGGCATGAAAAAAGCCCTTACAGGGAATTAATGATTATGTCTTTAAGTAATATTTTTGCGATTTCCGGATCGGCAATGAGCGCTCAAACTGTTCGCCTTAATACCGTTGCGAGTAACATGGCGAACGTAGATAGTGTCGCAAGTTCGGCAGATCAAACTTATCGTGCCCGTAAACCTGTGTTCTCGCAAATGATGAACGATAGTATGAAAGAATATGGATGGTCTGGAGCCACAATCGATGAGAGTGGTGCAGGCGTTGGAGTAAAAGTGGACGGCATTGTTGAGTCAGATGCGCCTTTGCAGCCTAGATACGAGCCAGATCATCCAATGGCAAACGAAGAGGGGTATGTGTTTTACCCTAATGTAAATCCAATGGAAGAAATGGCAGACATGATGTCAGCATCCCGTTCTTTTCAAACGAATGTGGAAGTAATGAATTCGGCCAAAAGTATGATGCAAAAAATGCTGACATTAGGCCAAGCGTAGGTGAAACATGGCAAACATTTCTGATTCCAATCCGTTGAACGGCTTAATTGCTCAATACGGGACTGATGGGGCTAAGGCAAAAGCGGGCTTTGAGAGGCCAGCTCAGGAAAAGGCTGAAGCATCTCTTGAAGATCAAAACGTATTTCTAAAGCTTTATATTGAACAGCTGAAAGGGCAAGACCCCACGGCACCTCAAGACACCAATGACATGGTGGCACAGATGTCGCAGTTTAGCTCATTAGAAAAGCTAACCAGTATTTCAGATCAGCTAGAAAATATGGCTACGTCACTTACCTCCAATCAAGCTCTGAGTGCCTCTACCTTAGTCGGTAAGCTGGTTATGGTGGACTCGGATAAAACATTAGTGACAGATTCGCAAGATGAAATAAGGATGAAAACGCAGGTTCCAGAGGGTTCTCTGAACGCCAAGTTGGATATCTTTAATGCAGACAATCAGCTTGTTCGTACTGCTGAATTAGTTAACGGTGAATTTCAGTGGGATAGAAAAGATGATGCAGGAAATATTTTGCCGCCTGGCGAATATCGTTTTGCCGCCTCCTCTGTGAGTAGTGATGGGCAGGTTTCAACCTTAAGTACCCAGCTGCCAGCTCGTATCCAAGGGGTCACCATAAATGGTGAAAATGGCACAGTCTTGAATGTTGAAAATCGCGGCAAGATTAGTTTAACAAACGAATTAGAAATTTTAGGGTGATGGGAGAGAGTTATGGGATTCAATACAGCACTATCTGGCATTAAAGCCTCCGCAGATTACTTAAGTGTTACGGGTAATAACATCGCCAACGCCGATACAACAGGTTTTAAAAAGTCCCGTATCGAATTTGATGATCTATATAACACCAGCGTATTAGGTGCTGGTAGTAACAACAGTATTGGTTCTGGTGTAAGTGTAAGTAAAGTGGCTCAAGAGTTTTCATCTGGCAACTTAGCCTATACAGACAATAATTTGGATCTAGCAGTAGACGGCACAGGCTTCTTTGTTTTGGGTGGTGGTGTTGCTCAATCTTATACTCGCGCTGGTAACTTTAAGCTGGATGCGGATGGCAATCTTGTCACCAATAATGGCTTAAATGTACAAGGTTATAATGCTGTTGATGGTCTAGTGGGGGGCAACCTTGAGGACTTGGTTGTACCAACAGATAGAATACTGCCTGAAGCGACGACAGATATTGAGCTGAAAGTGAACTTGGATTCACAAAGCGAAGATGTACCACCTTTTATAAAAGAAGACTTTGATTTAACCAATCCCGATACGTTTAACTTTACCCAAACAGAAACTGTTGCCGATGCAAATGGTAGTAACCACATTGTGACTTATTATTATGCAAAGAGTGAGTTGCCTAATACTTATCGAGTGTATGCGGCGGTCGACGGTAATATGACAGATGATACTGGTGTGCCATTTTTACCAGAATCTTATGTTACTTATAATACTGCCGAGGGTGGTACAGATTACAATGGTGATGGTGTTTCGGAAGAGCCATTCCAGTTGCTTTATATGGGGGCAACACAGCCGACCGTAGATGATGTTCTTGCGATGACGCAAACACCGCTAGCGGTAGGTGGGACTCTCAATGGTGTTGCCATTGCTTCAACTCTGGATCCTACTGCGGTACGCGATTCAAGCACTGTTTCTCGAGAGTCGTTTGATCCACTTGATCCTGCGACTTACAACTATGGTAATACTAAAACCGTTTATGACTCTTTGGGTGAAACCCACACAATTGGGTATTACTTTATCAAACAAGGTGAAAATAACACCTACGAGATGCGCGTCACAATGGACGGTGAAGAAAGTTATATTAACCCATTGAATGGTCAAGAAACGCGATTCCTACAGGAAAAAACCCACGTTTCGTTTGACGCTGCCGGTAACTTTATAGGTGCCTACCGAGGGCTAGAGCCGTATGATGTTATTGAGCCGACTACCATTGAATTAACTGGGCTAGATCCGAGTAACCGCAGTGCTGTAGCTACAGTGGAGATGGCTGGTTCGACTCAATTTGCCTTGGAAAATACCGATCATTTCGAACAGGATGGTTTTGCAGCAGGTGAGCTTCAAGGGGTGTCATTTGATGAGGATGGGTTCTTAGTTGCCACCTATACCAACCAACAAACGGCAACTCTTGGCCAGTTGGCCCTTGCGACTTTTGATAGTAACGATGGGTTGATGCCAACAGGTCATACATCTTGGTTCGCCGGTAAAAACTCTGGCCCTGCGAATATAGGGCGTCCTAATAGTGGTACGCTCGGCAAGATTCAAGGTGGCGCTTTGGAGGAGTCTAATGTGGATTTAACCACGGAACTCGTGGCTTTGATTGAGGCTCAGCGTAACTATCAAGCTAACTCGAAAGCATTAGAAACGGAAAACACCGTCACACAAACGATTATCAACCTAAGATAATCGTTTAATAAAACGTTCCTTTAAGAACCGAAATAGCTTGGCTATTTCGGTTTTTTTGTTGGGTTCAGTTTTTTTGGTATGAAATTTGATAGAGGTATTAAATTAACTGTATTAAATTGAGGGATTGTCATGGATAAAGCGCTATACCTTGCGATGAGTGGCGGGGTTCAAACCATGAATGCACAAACCATACATGCTAATAATCTAGCTAATGTGAGTACCACAGGTTTCCGTGCCGATTTTGAACAGGCTAGGTCCATGCAGGTGTACGGTGAATACCACCCAAGCCGTGTCTATGCGATGACAGAAAACCCAGCCACTCGTTATACCAGTGGTGACATGATACAAACTGACCGCGATTTAGATGTGGCTGTAGCAGGAGATGGCTTTATAACGGTATATGATGAGCTTGGACAGGAAGCTTACACGCGGGCAGGGGATCTTCAAATTAACTCGGTAGGTCAGTTGGTGACAGGTACAGGTTTGCCAGTAGCCGGAGTGGATGGGCCAATTTTTTTGCCGCCACTAGACAGCATTACCATTACTGCTGATGGCTCTATTTCAATAATTCCTCAAGGTGGCGCAGGCAATGAAGTCGCTGTGATTAACCAAATCAAATTAGTTAATCCAGATACTCAATCAATTCGAAAAACAGAAGACGGCTTAATTCATAGTCGCGACGGCCAAGCCTTTGATCTTGATCCCAACGTAACTCTGGTATCGGGATTTATTGAAGGTAGCAATGTTAATGCCGTTGAGGAGATGACTCACATAATGAACCTTGCTCGTCGCTTCGAAATGAATGTCAAAATGATGGACAGTATCCGTGAAAACGGTGATACCGCCGCAAGAATTTTACAGAGAACCTAATTTAAACATTTAGCACGTGACAAGAGGCTATTATGAATTCTGCATTATGGGTAAGTAAAACTGGCTTAAGCGCCATGGATAAACAATTAAATGTGGTTGCCAACAACTTGGCAAACGTATCAACCAATGGTTTTAAGAAAGACCGCGCCGTATTTGAAGACTTAATGTATAAAACCGTCCGAGAGCCCGGTGGTTTGAGTGCGCAAAATACAGAGCTTCCTTCAGGGTTGCAGCTTGGTACTGGTGTGCGAGTTGGGGCGACGCAGAAAGATTTTTCCGAAGGGGATTATAATGTTACTGATCGCCAACTAGATATTGCGATTCAAGGGCAAGGTTTTTTTCAAGTATTGCAACCAGATGGTACTATTGCCTATACCCGTGATGGAAGCTTCCAGCTTAATAGTCAAGGCCAGCTAGTCACGTCAAATGGTATGCTGGTGGAGCCTGGGATCACAATTGATAATGACGCCTTGGAAGTGTTTGTTTCCGACGATGGCGTGGTGTCCGTTTCTAAGCCTGGTCAAGCAGAAGCGCAAGAAGTGGGTGTTATTAACATTGCAGGTTTTGTAAATCCGACTGGGCTAGATTCATTAGGGCAAAATATTTTTGCAGAAACGAATGCCAGTGGACCCGCTATTGTTGGAGCACCAGGCACGGACTCATTAGGCCGTTTAGGGCAAGGCATGTTGGAGTCTTCGAACGTGAACTCTATAGAAGAGTTGGTTAATATGATCACGACTCAACGAGCTTATGAAATGAACTCTAAAGTCATTGCCTCTGCAGATGGTATGATGAGTTTTGCTATTCAACAGCTTTAAATAATGCGTGAAATGGAATGAAGATTAAATTAACCCTACTTGTTGCACTGAACTTAATGCTAACTGGCTGTTTGTCTTGGGATATTGATGAGCAGTCTTTAGCCAATGCTGCTGCACAAGGGGTGGCGAATGCCGCAACGGATGCTGTTATTGATGCAGTAACAGATGGCGAAGACCCTGACGAAGACGAAGATAGTGCCGAAGAGGAAGAGCCTGAAGCACCTCGTAAAGGCTATGTTCCTGACCCAGATGACCCGTTAAATGGTCCGAATATTCAGCAAGCTATCCAAGCTGATGATCCATATTATGCTCCAGTATATCCAAATGGGTTGCAACCGTTTGAGGCGCCAACAGGCGGTATTTATAAAACGGGTATGGGAGACATTTTCTTTGGAGACCAGAAAGCAAGTCGTGTAGGGGATATTCTGACCATTAATCTGAATGAAACCACTACTTCGACCAAAGCAAACGCAGCGACTGTGTCTAAATCATCCTCTGCGACTTTGGAGAACCCAACGGTATTAGGAGAAGAACTTCGCTTGGACACCGCAGTCCCCCAGCAAGGAACGGACTTTTCTGGGAACGCGTCGGCAAACCAGAACAACAGTTTAAGTGGTACTATTTCTGTTACGGTATTTAAAGTCTACCCAAATGGTTTGTTGGCGGTAAGAGGAGAGAAGTGGCTTAGGCTAAACCAGGGGGATGAGTATATTCGCTTTTCTGGGGTGGTTAGACGACAGGATATCTCGCCAGATAATACAGTTGAGTCTGAACGAGTGGCAGATGCCAGAATTACCTATTCAGGTACAGGCGATGTGGCTGCTGGCAGCGAACAAGGCTGGGTAAGTCGTTTACTTAATTCCAGTGATATGCCGTATTAGTGGTAATAGGATGATTTAAAAGCTTTGGCTTTATAGGTGAGACGATGAAACAAATATTGATATTCTTAATCGCCTGCTTTTCGAGCGTTATTCAGGCTGAACGACTGAAAGATATCGCGACTGTGCAAGGGGTTCGTGATAATCAGCTGTTTGGTTATGGCTTGGTGATAGGGCTTAATGGTACGGGAGACAGTACGGCTTTTACGGATCAGAGCTTTACCAGTATGTTGTCGAAATTTGGTGTGACTTTGCCTGAAGGTGTGAATGCCTCATCCGATAACGTGGCGGCTGTTTCTTTAACTGCAACTTTACCGCCTTTTTCCAAGCCAGGCCAAAATATTGATGTCACCGTATCTTCAATCGGCAATTCAAGTAGCCTGCGAGGCGGGACCTTACTTCTATCGACTTTGAAAGGGGCTGATGGAGCTGTGTACGCCATTGCACAGGGAAACCTAGTGGTGGGCGGTCTTGGGACTAATGGTGCTGATGGTTCAAGAAACTCGCTAAATATTCCTACTGTCGGTCGAATCCCGAATGGAGCCAGTGTTGAACGAGCCGTACCCAGCAGTTTTAATACAGGTGATACCTTGACGTTTAATTTGAATCGCCCTGATTTTACTACGGCAAAGCAAGTCTCAGATAAAATCAACAGCCTGTTAGGCCCTGGTGTCGCGAAAACATTAGATGCAACATCCATACGAGTTTCCGCTCCTCGAGACCCAAGTCAAAGAGTTACCTTTCTTTCTATTCTGGAAAACTTAGAAGTTGAGCTGGGTGAAGAAAGGGCTCGGATTGTGATTAATTCTCGAACAGGGACTATTATAATAGGTCAGCATGTTAAGGTTTCTCCGGCCGCCGTTACTCATGGCAGTCTTACCGTAACTATTAATGAAGTGCCACCAGTAGTAGGTCAGGAGGGTACGGTCACGGGGGGGGAAACCATTTTGTCGCCACGCTCTCCAGACCTGGGTATTGATGACGACAGTGGGCGAATGTTCGTTTTTGATCCAGGTGCATCACTAAACGATATTGTTCGGGCTGTTAACCAAGTGGGGGCGGCACCGGGAGATGTGATGGCTATTTTAGAAGGCTTAAAGCAGGCGGGAGCCATTAACGCAGATTTAGTCGTCATTTAGGTAAGCTTATGAACTCCATATCAAATAGTGACTTTTTTGCTGATTTTTCGTCTCTATCGCAATTGAAAACACAAGCACAACAAGACCCTAACGCTGCCTTGAAGCAAGTGGCTGAACAGTTTGAGTCCATTTTTCTCAATATGCTGTTGAAAAACATGCGTAGCACGAATGAAGCCATCGGCGGAAGTTTATTTAATAGTACTCAAACTAAGCAATACCAAGAAATGATGGACTCCCAGTTGGCGCAAACACTGGCCAAGTCTGGTGGAGTTGGTTTATCTGATGCGTTAATAAGAGAATATCAGGGCGCAGGAAGCTCGCAAAACAGAGCTTTGCATGACGATACCGACTTTTTGAATCAAGTGGCCAAGCAGGACCTTGCTCGCATTCAATTCTTGGCAAAACGGGCATCACAAGAGTTTGTCGAAGCGGTTCAAAATCAGATGCAAGAGGAAGCAGGCGTAGAGAAGGCTCAAGGTGCTCCTTCTGCCTTATCAGTCGTGTTTCAATCACCGCAAGAGTTTGTTGAAAATTTATGGCCTCATGCTAAGGCCGCTGCAGAGAAAATTGGTGTGAACCCAAAAGCCGTACTCGCCCAAGCCGCTTTAGAAACTGGCTGGGGGAAGTACCCCATCGCTAAGGAGGATGGCGGTGCTAGCTTTAACCTGTTTGGTATTAAAGCAGATAGTCGTTGGGATGGAGATCGAGCCGTAGTGAACACGTTAGAGTTTAGAGATGGTGTTGCTAAAAGAGAGAAAGCTGCATTCAGGGCTTATCAATCGTTTTCAGAAAGTTTTGATGATTACGCTAACTTCTTAACCACCAGTGAGCGTTATCAAAAGGCCTTGCAAGCAGGAGACGATGCCGAGCAATTTGCGGTTTCATTGCAGCAAGGTGGTTATGCAACCGACCCAAAATACGCTGAAAAAATAAACCGAATTATGGCGAGCGAGTGGATTGAATCCTTATAACGGTTAAGACACGTTGATTATCAGTAAAGTTTATTCTGTTTAGGTCGATAGCTATATAAGATAGAACCGACGATAGATAGCTTGAAATTGAGGTATGAGCAATGGGCTCAAATTTATACACCATTGGCTTATCCGGACTGCAAGCCAGTAATGCCCGAATTAATACTACAGGGCAAAATACAGCCAATGTAGATACGGAAGGTTATAGCCGACAAAGAACCAACACTAACAGCTCACCTGTTGGTGGTGTTGAGGTGCGTGATACTGCCCGTGTCGTGAATAAAATGGTGAATGAGCAAGTGCGAACAGACTCTTCAAGCCATTCTTATTATGAAACCTACCATCAATTAATGTCACTCTCTGATGGCCTGCTTGCAGAAGATAGCGTCTCATTGAATAATTATTTTAACGATGCTTTTGAGGCTATCCAAGCGGTTAATAATGATCCTGCGTCTCCGGCATTAAGGAACCTTGCGCACGACAGTTTGAGAAGTTTAGTTGACCAGTACAATGTTCTAGCTGGATTGGCAGATGATCAAAGCCGATCTGTCGATAATCAGCTTGAGGCCTCAATTGCAGATCTAAATTCTTTAAGTAAGCAAGTAACGCGTTTAAATGATCAGATTTTACGCCAAGAAGGAATGTCTATTTCTGAGGCAAATGAATTGAGAGATCAGCAAGAGGTGTTGGCTGTTCAAATAGCGGAATACTTGGATATTACCACTCAGTTTAACGATGATGGGATGATGGGTATCTCTCTAGCGAATGGTCAGCCTATTGTATTAGGCCAAGTAGCCCCTGAGTTGCAAATGGAGCCAGACCCACTCGACCCTAAACGAATTAAATTGACGATCGATCTTGGCCGCCATGATGTCGGGATTAAATCAGAAGATCTAGGAGGCTCAATAGGAGCTTTAGTGGATTACCGTAGAGACTTTGCCGTGGACACGGATCGAACGCTTGGTCAAAGCGCTTTGTCAATTGCAGATGCTATGAATCAGCAGAATGCTTTAGGAGTAGACGCCAATGGTATTTTTGGTCGTGACCTTTTTGAGTTTGCGAAAATGAAAGTGCAAGCGGATGCTAAAAATAAAGGTGATAGCACTGAGCTTGAGATTAAGTTATCGCCAGGCTCCTCCGATAAAGTACTAAAGGATACCTATTTACTAGAAAAAACAGGAGAGAATGAGTTTCTTATTCAAACTCTAAACCTAAATGGTGAGCTAACCCAGCGTGCGGTTTATATTGATACTAACCAAGCAACAGATAAGAAGGGTTTTTATCAAGTAGCTGAAGTAGGTGTCGATATTAGGTTTGGTGACGTCTCTGACTACAAAATTGGCGACAAATTCCAGTTTTCGCCTACTCAGGGTGTTGCTTCAAGCTTCAAGTTGGCGGCGAAAAGTGGTGATGACATTGCTCTAAGCTCACCAATTCATGTAGAAACACATTCTAACAACCTATCAGAAGCGAAAATTGAACTTGCTACGGTAACCAATACAGACCCTGAAACTTCAGCCTTTGCTTCGAATAAAACATTATACCCCAATGCACCTCATAGTATCCGTTTTACACAAGATGATGCCTACGAGGTATTGGACTCATCCGGTTCTGTACTCGCATCCGTTAGTGAAATGCAAGATATTGAAAACTTATTGTCACAAGCTGGATTAGAAGCTGAAGCAGGCTTTGATGTGTCATTAAGTGCGAAGCCCAGAGCTGGTGATCAGTACTCGATGAGTACAAGTAATACAGGAGTATCCAATAACTTTAATGGGTTATTGTTAGGTGAAATTCAAAACAAATCGATTGTAGCTGGTCGCGAAACGTTGGCCGAGTCTTATTCAGGCATTGTAGCTGAAGTGGGTAGTAAGGCAGCTGAATTAGAAACTAACACTAAATCGAGTGAAATCATACTGAATCAAAGTAAAGCTCGTAGAGACAGCATTTCGGCAGTGAGCCTAGACGAAGAAGCAATTAACCTTATGAAATATCAACAGTCCTACTCAGCTTCAGCCCAAGTGATTACGGCTGCTAGAACAACGTTTGAAACCCTGTTAGGTGCGGTGAGGTAATTTATGCGAGTCACAAATAACCTTATCTATGGTCAGTCCAGCCAAGCCGTTAGCAAATCTAATGAGCGCTTACTTGAGCTGCAAGAAAAAATGGCAGCACAAACGAACATCATAAAAGCGAGTGATGATCCAGTAGGAGCCAGTCAGGTTTTACAATATGAGTCGAGTAATCAACAGCTGAAACGTTATCAAGATGCGATGGATATGGCATCAAGTCATCTTGAATATCAAGAGGTTGCTTTAGATAGTCTGAATAGTCTTCTTGATGATACCAGAACGCTCTTGATTCAGAGTCAAAATGACATCAATACACAAAATGATGTGGACGCAATCGCCCAAGAAGTAGCTAAGATTGTTGAGTCTATGGCTGATTTAATGAATTCCCGTAATTCCACCGGGGATTATATTTTCGCTGGAACAGACACCTCAGGTCCTGCGTTTGTGTTGTCTAGTAATGGCGAGTACCAGTGGTCAGGGAATGAAGAGCAAAAATTCGCACAAATTTCGGATGGTATGAAGATCGCCGTGACAGACTCAGGGAAAAAGTTATTTCAAGATATTTGGACCCGAGACAACTTTGATGCTCGCCTTCAAACAGGTCAAGTGCGCCTTGCAACTGAAGTAATCAGTTTGGGCGATTTCAGTGATTTCATGGAAGATAATTATGACCCTGTGAATCCAATTAATAACAACTATCGGTTAGTCACAACCTCGTTGAGTGGAGATGAAACAGGTCAGAGCCTTGAAGAGCAAGTAACTACGGCTGTTGATACGAATTCTGATGCTGTAGTCGATGCAGCGCAAGAAGCAGTTGAGCAACAACTGGGAGATAACACCTCTGATGACGAGATTGAGCGTTATTTTGGCCCACCTGGAGAATATGCTTTTACAGATGGTTTGGGGAATGTTGTTGCTTCTGGTACATACCAGCCAGGTAAACCAATTATTTTCAATGGCATGGCTTTTACCTTAGACGGGCCTCCTGGTGCAACAGTTGATTTTTCCTTAGTGAGACCTTCTAGGGACAATGTGCTTAACCAGATAAAGGATACTTTGTCGGTGCTAACTGATAAAGAGTCAACACTAGCACAGCGCCAAGAGGCTTATTTAAATGCTACAACCAGCATTACTAATACGCAGGCCTCTATAGGTGCTGGGCGATCCTCAATTGGTGCTCGAATGAATGTTCTTGCAGATAAAAGTGGCGTTAATTCTGCCAGTCAGCTAACTAATGCGATTGCGCAAAATAACGTTGCGTCTTTAGATGTCGCTGCAGCTGCTTCTGACTTGGCAATGGCTGAGTCAGCTCTTACCGCCTCACAAAAGCTGTTTGCAAGAGTGAGTAATCTGTCTTTGTTTAATCAAATTTAGTGGGTCAATTGAGAGAGAGTTAAATGTCAACATTTAAAATGGAATCCTGCTTTGGTGCAGATATAGATGTCGCTGCAGCTGCTTCTGACTTGGCAATGGCTGAGTCAGCTCTTACCGCCTCACAAAAGCTGTTTGCAAGAGTGAGTAATCTGTCTTTGTTTAATCAAATTTAGTGGGTCAATTGAGAGAGAGTTAAATGTCAACATTTAAAATGGAATCCTGCTTTGGTGCAGATATAGGTGTTGGCTATTTTGATGTTGAAGAAATTCTGGACATCTTTGCGATAAAAAAAGAAGTTAAAAATAATCCCCGTGTTAAACGCTTGATTAAGTTACATGGTCCAAAAGAGAGGATTGTTGCGATTGTCATGCGACAAGTCGCAATAGATTTCCTCAAGCCTGTCCTAGATGACAGTTTCTTACCTTATGATAGTTATTTTAACGATGATTTATTGCTTAATAGTCGTCGTGAACGGCTATACGATGCCCAAGAGCGTTTTTTAATGCTCTGCTATTCCCTTGCAAATGGTCGTTCTGTCCGAAGTCTAAAAAAATTACATGAGGGGCTCACGACAAAAGAATGGCGGGAGAAGCACAAGCGTAATATCAGTTTATACAAGTACTTCCGTCAAGAGTTGAACGATCACACCCGTGACTACATTCTCAGCTATAAAGCAGGGATGGAAGAGCCTGAAACTAAGAAAAAAGAGGCGAATGCAAAATCTTCCCACGAGGCTGTAGAGGAGGTAATTCCGGTTTTAGACCCCCATGACAGCATCCCTACTTTAAGCTCGACAGACAGTGTTGTAAAAAGAGCGCGGCGAGAAAGGCTCGAGCCCACCAAGTTTGATGTAGAGATCAATGTAGCCCTAAAGCTGTTAGAAGAGGGGCGGTCATTGCTGGTTGATCAAGTAACAAATATGAACAAGGGGTTGGCTTTTAATATTGATACTCTGCAACAGTATGTACAGAAGCTAATCTGCTCAATGCAGCGTAACCCAAATGCGCTGATGGTGGCTAGGCTTGCAGATGGTACTGCGAGTTATTTGGAAAAGCACATTCTTAGTGTTTGTGTGCTAGGAATTAGTTTTGCGAATGCTTTACGTCTCGACGAAGATAAAGTAGTAAAGGTAGCAGTGGGTTGTCTACTGTTTGATATAGGTCGTTTTAAGCTTCCCCCTGCGATTGTAAATAAAGCGGAAAAGCTCACTGACAATGAAGTATCTTTATTTAGAAATCATATTCGTTTTGGTGCTCAGGCATTGAAAAAAGGTGAAGATGTTCCTTCTTCTGTATATCAAATGTTATTTGATCATCATGAAAAAGTGGATGGGAGTGGCTACCCCGAAGGTAAACAGGGAACTGAGATTTCTAACTATGGAAAGATCGCCGCCATATTGGATGCTTATGATTCGATTATTTCAAAGCAAGGTCATAAAGAAGCCATCGGTCTTGCCAAAGCGCGTTCTATTTTAAAAGAAGAAGCTGAAAAAGCCTTTGATAAAGCGTTGTTATGGTCGTTTTTAAAACACCTAGGGGCAATCCCATTAGGTGCTTGTGTTGAGCTTTCAAATGGTCGAGTTGGGTTTGTGCTAACTCTCAATAAAGATCAGAGGCCTTCGAAGGTTCGACTGGTTTATAGTCTAAACAACAAAGCTCTTATATCGGCAACTGATATTGAGCTGGACAAGCTGCTTGCTCAAGGAGAAGATCTTTCTATTGTGAGAGAGGTTTTACCAAGCACGCTCAACCTTTCTCTTCTTAATCACTTATAGCTTTCTCTATCACTTTCCTCTTTTGGCTCGTACAGCCGAATCCGCATTAAACTTTTTAGTTTCTTAACTAATTGTAATAATAGGTTTTTTTGTTTTTTTAAGTCCCTCCTAAATAATTTTTCTAAAGTTTTATCTCTTCAGATCGATATCCTAATTACACACTTTATCGTGCTAATAATAAAAAATAAATTTGCGAAAAAGTGAAAAAAAAATTAAAGATCGATACTAGAGTGTCGATAACTAAATTAAGCGCAACATAACCAAATAACTAATTAAATCAAAAGGTTAGGGCGTTTAATATTATTCTTAGGAGAGAAGAAAATGTCTTTATATGTTAACACTAACGTGTCGTCATTGAATGCCCAAAGGCAGTTAATGCACTCATCAAATTCTTTAGATACAGCGTTTCAGCGCTTATCTTCAGGTCAACGTATCAACAGTGCTGCGGATGATGCAGCAGGCCTACAAATTTCAGATCGTTTGACATCTCAAATCAATGGCTTGAACCAGGCGGTTCGTAATGCCAACGACGGTATTTCCCTAGCGCAGACAGCGGAAGGGGCGCTAGACGAGTCAACAGAAATGCTACAACGAATGAGAACCTTATCTATTCAAGCGGCGAACTCGTCAAATACGGATAAAGATCGACTTGCTCTACAAGAAGAGTTAGCGCAATTGTCTCAAGAAATTAACCGTATTGCAGATACAACCACATTTGGTGGCCGTAACCTATTGAACGGAACTTATGATGGTACTTTCCAAGTTGGGGCGGATGCAAATCAAACCATTAGTTTTACTTTAAGGTTTGGTGGGGGGGCTAACTCCATCGATTACCAAACAAACAATGGATTCACTATGTCTGGCTTGTCTAGTCAGTCATCGACGCAATTGACAACATCCACAGCTTCGGTATCAACCGCAGCGAATGCGCAAAGTATGATTAGTATTGTCGATGAGATGATTTCGGCCATCGACTCTAAGCGTGCGGAATTAGGTGCGGTACAAAACCGCTTTAGTTCTACGATCAGTAACTTGAGTAATATTTCTGAGAATGTGGCCGCGGCTCGGGCACGAATCCGAGATGCTGATTTCGCAGAAGAAACTGCGGCCTTAACCAGCGCCCAGATATTACAACAAGCAAGTAGTACGATCCTAGCTCAGGCGAACCAGCGCCCTCAAGCAGCCTTATCGTTATTAGGAAATTAATAGTATAAGAATTGAATTAATCTTTTTGTAGCACAAGCAAGCTACAGCGGCAAAAGAGTGCCGCTAGATAACTGTTTTTCGAGTTTTGCTCGAATTTAAGTCACTTCTCTCTCCTAGAGGTGGCTTTTAGCCGGATGAGAGATCATCCGGCTTTTTTCGTTTTTGTAGAAAAGCTTGGTTTTTAAATCGGTATTTGTGGCCGTTTTTGGTCACTTTGAATGAGGTGAGTAAGAGGTATGACGATGCATTAATTGACCGTCAGGGTATGTCTATTAAATACGACTGTGATTTAGCTCAGGTGTAGTTGCATGGGTGGCGAGTGGTCACTCTAGATAATGACGCCTGTTGGGTGAGAATCGCTATGGCTATGGTTTGAGGGGTAGTGCTTCAGCGTCTTTTGCTTAGTGGTGTCCACTACTCCGAAGGCTTGTTGCTGATTTGTTATGTCGTGGTTTTTTGGCACCCAGGGAAAAAATGTTAGTAGCCCAGAATTTATACTCTTTTTAGTGTGTGAATACTTACTTCTTGTCTGTGTTCATACTTGTTGCTCTTTAACCAGGAAGGTTGCATTGCGGCATTCAAAAGAAGAGTTTCTTTTGAATGCGTTAGGTTAGGCGTTCGTTCGCCTGAAATTTTTATAAGGTCGTTTTATCACATGTTTTATGAATAAGGAGGACGAAATACGGACTAAGAAAAGGGGAGCATTCCACCTTTTGATAAATGAGGTTGAGATAGCCCCATGTGGTGAGCTCTGCTCATAAGTGAAGAAAGAGGTTTTCTAAGCAGCGAAAAGCATGTGAAAAACAGTTTTTTGAGATTTCTTTTTCTTGATTTTAAAAGAGTCAAAAGCTAATTAAGACAATTAGTTACGGTAATTTTTTTCCTCTTTTGCGGAGTGTTTTTGCCGCTAGGCGGAAAATAAATTCAAAAATTGTTAAAGGTCTTAAAATGAAGACCGATAACTAAATTACGATCTGCAATTAAATGCGCAGAATGATGAAACTCTAGGAGGCTATAATGGCTCTTTACGTAAATACGAATACTTCGTCTACCAATGCACAACGTCAGTTAATGGGCTCTAGTCGATCTTTGGATACTTCATTCCAACGATTGTCTTCTGGTTTGCGTATCAATAGCGCAGCGGATGATGCAGCAGGTTTACAAATTTCTAACCGTTTGACTTCTCAGATTAATGGCCTAAACCAATCTGTACGAAACGCGAACGATGGTATCTCTTTAGCACAAACGGCTGAGGGTGCCTTGAACGAAACAACAGAGATGTTGCAACGTATGCGTACTTTGTCTATTCAGTCAGCAAATGGCTCGAACTCAGATGAAGACCGTTTAGCATTGCAACAAGAGGTATCTCAGCTTTCTACCGAGATTAACCGTATTGCTTCTGATACCACCTTTGGTGGTGCTAACCTTTTAGATGGTACTTTTGAAGGTATCTTCCAGGTAGGTGCAGATGCTAACCAAACGATCAGTTTCAGCTTGACGAAGGGTGGTATTAACGATTCTATTGACCTTGCTACGACTGGTGGTTTCACTATGACAGGTTTGTCTGCAGGAGCTACGACTCAGGTAACGGCTGATTCAGCATCTGTTTCGTCAGTTACTAACGCTCAAAGTATGATTGCCATCCTAGATAGCATGATTGCAGCGGTAGACTCTAAACGTGCAAATTTGGGTGCGGTTCAAAATCGTTTTACTTCAAGTATCAATAACTTAAGTAATATCAGTGAAAACGTAGCGGCTGCTCGTTCACGTGTTCGTGATGCGGATTTTGCAGAAGAAACAGCGCAACTAACCAGTGCTCAGATTCTTCAACAAGCAAGTTCTTCTATCCTTGCACAGGCGAACCAACGTCCACAAACTGCGTTGTCGTTGCTTGGTTAATTTAATGTTAACGAAAAGCTGAGGCTTGGCCTCAGCTTTTGCATTTGTGAAGGAATACTACAATGTCTATTAGTTCTAGCGATTTTACAAAACAAGCGCTTGGTGGCATTCCGCATCGACAAGAACAACGTGTTGCCGATGATTTTCGTGCTATGCGTCAAGCAAAATCTCAAGTTGTCCAAGGAACGGCCGATAGCAATAGAACAGGCATGGGAAGCAACCCTCAACAAGCAACTCAAAACGTACAGATTGAGCCGCAAGATGTTGAGCGAGTAAATCAAAAAATGTCGCAATTAAACGTTCATCTTTCATTTGAAATGAGCGAAGGTAGCAATCAGAATATCGTGAAGGTATTGGATCAGTCTACTGGGGATGTCGTTCGTCAGATACCAACAGAAGAATTTCTTAAAATGTCTGAACGGATTGATGCTATCATGAGCCAATTGAGTGAGGTGAAAGGGAGTTTGGTAAACAGCCAGGCTTGATTTAGGTAATTGATGCTTCGTCATCAGGAGAAAGGTTATGTCAGTTGGCTCATTAGGTGCAGGCTCAGGACTTGATTTAGAAAGCCTAGTCAAAAAAATGGTGAGTGCCCAGCGAGACACAAAAGTTCAGCTTTACAATGAAAAATTAGCTGGTCTTGATACTGAATTGTCTGCGTTAGGCAGTGTAGGGTCCGCTATAGATAGCTTTAAGTCAGCGGTAAAAACTCTTAACGATGACAGCCTTTTTACTGGCCGAGATGCTTTTATTGATCAAGTAGAAGGCGAAGAAACCATTGCTATATCGACAGACAGTACTGCGTCGAATGGATCTTACTCTATTCTCGTCAATCAACTGGCATCTGGGAGTCGTGTGCAGTCCCCAGAAGGCCTCTTTTCGTCTGGCGATGACGTAATTACCACAGTTGGTGGTGATCTAATTTTATCGGCTGGAGAAAACTCTTTCACTGTTAGCCTTGAAGCCGGCACTACCCTAGACCAATTGCGTGAGCAGATTAATAACCACGCAGACAATTTCGGTGTTTCTGCAAACCTAGTGGATGATGGCCAAGGTAGCTTGTTTTTGACCATGACGTCCTCTGTCCAAGGGGCGGGCAACACACTTAGCATCCGTAATGAGCCCACTCCAATTCCTGAAGGCAGCGAGTTAGTGAATGATGTTGATCCTAACGCTCCCGAAGAGTCTATTTTTTTCGAATCTGGTTTAGGCCTCGACTCCGTTTCAACCACGGGGCTAACTGCTGGTTTATTTACACCCGCAGGAGAAGAAGCAACCGATGCTATTGTTGCTGTAGACGGCATCGCCATTCGTAGCCAAACAAATACTTTTGAAAATGCTGTATCTGGACTATCCATTGAAGCTCTCGAAGTGTCCGAGACACCCGCTAAGGTGGATGTAAATTACGACCAGCAAAGTATAAAAGATGCCATCCAAACCTTTATTTCGTCCTATAATGAAATGATTAGCGTGTTCAAACAGAATACTGCCAAAGGGGCCGCATTGAACGGCAATGGAATGATTCGTAACTTGCAGAACTCTTTAAATGGAGAGTTAATGCAAGGTTATGCCGATAGCGGTGTATTTACATCGATCTTTGATCTGGGTATAGAGCTAGAGCGAAATAGCCAGCTTAGCTTTGATAACAGTAAGTTTGAAAGAGCAATGGATAAGGGGTTTAATGATGTGGCTCCGCTGTTCACTGGAGAAAATGGCCTAGCAGAAGCTATGGAAACCTTGTTAGACAGCTACACAGGTCCTAGCGGAATGAATGAGACTCTAAAAGAGTCTGTGCGTCGTTCAATAGACGACACGGAAGAAACGTTAATGGATTATGAAGAACGAATGACTCGTTTTGAAGCAAGATTAAGGGATAGGTTTACAGGTTTAGATAGTCAGCTTGCGAATATGAATGCTCAGGGTAATTACCTGAATTCCATGCTTGAGCAGCTGTAGTTTGTTAAAGATTTAATTGGGGTTGTTTATGTATACGAAAAAAGGGATTCAAGCCTACCAAAAGGACTCGATCAAGTCTGACCTTGCATCGGCTGACCCTCACCGAGTGATCCAACTCCTGATGCAAGGGGCGCTAGAAAAACTGGCACTAGGCAAGGGGTGTATTGACCGCTCAGATTGGGAAGGTAAAGCAGATGCACTAACACGTGCTATTGAGATCATTAATGCGTTGAGAGACGCACTAGATCGCGATGCGAACCCAGAACTAGTGGACAACTTAGAGTCCTTATACGATTACATGGTCTCTCGCATTAATGAAGCTAGTGCTACTAAAGATACGGAAATTTTAGACCAAGTTATTGGTTTAATATTGCAAATTAAGAGTGCTTGGGATCAGATTTCTGATGCTGATAAACGTTCAGCCTACGAGAATAAAGAAGACGCTCGCCTAGGAGCGCTTTAATGCTAGATGTGGCGCATTTAACCTCGCTAACAGAAGCACTAGAAACCAACATAGCTAATAAAAGCATTGATGAAATACAGTCATTATGCGAAGAAAATAATGGCTTTATCTTCAGTATAAAGCCTTCTCCTCACGATCCTCAGATCAACCAGAAAATAAAGCGCTTTATCCAAGCCCATCAAGCGGCTGTAAAGCTAGTCAGCGACGTTCATCAAGAAATGCAAAAACAGCTTTTTCAGTCGACTAAAGCCCGTAAAGGGGTAAAGAAATACAAAGGCGTAAAACATGCAGAATAATGTCAATGATACTTTATTAGAAGAGGCTGAAGCCTTTGCTCAACTGTTTGAAAAAGGGGCCTTGAGATTACGCGAGCATGATCAAGAGTTTACTTCTCGATATGTAAGAAACATGAACCTTTTTCAAGAAGTTATGCCGCATGTTTATGAAGAATTTATAAATTATCAACCTGTAAAACGCCATATTTATATGGAGGAAACAGGAGAGCTGAACCTTTACCGAGAGGACATAGGGGCACCGCTTTTTTCGGCTACACCTCGTCAACAAGCACAGCAAAAAATTGATAGAGCGTTATTAGCTCCTAATAAAACGGTATTGAACTTAGAGCGCACCAAGGATCACCCAAGCCGTCATGTGCATTACTCGAATAAAATATTAGATGAGATTGAACGTTCTAAAGGAAATCATAGCAAACTCACTGCTTGGCCTGAGTTTGTGGGGGCGTGTGTCTTCTTCGGAATCGAGTTTGGTTACCAGCTAGAGTACTTACTATCAAAAAGAGAAATCAAGCACCTTTATCTTTATGAAAGGGATTTAGATTTCTTTTACTACTCATTATTTGCCATTGAGTGGCAGCCCATTTTAGAGTATTTCAACCGCGATGGTCGTACTATTCACCTGACCTTAGGCATAGAAGCAGATGAGTTCACAGAACGTTATATTCTTCAATTAGAAGAAAATGGCTACTTCATGGCGCCAGAAACCTATCTCCATGTGGCCTACTCAAGCCCAGAAAATGATGAGTCTATTGAGTATTTTAAGAAGCATTATGCAAGGCAGGTCATGGGATGGGGCTTTTTTGATGATGCCTTAATTGGTATTGCTCAAGGGTTACGCTCCCTTCCTAAAACTAAATTAGCTCATTACCAAGGGCCTAAGTCATTACCTAAGTGGGTCACTGAAATTCCGGTTTTTATTCTGGGTAATGGACCTTCTTTGGATTCTGGTATTGAGCTGATCAAAGAAGTCCGTGAGCAAGTTCTTTTGGTCAGCTGTGGCTCCACCATTAATACGCTGAAAAAGCTGGGAATAAAGCCGGATATTCATGTAGACATTGAACGCATGAAGCAAACTGTGGATAAATTTCTATTTATAGACAAAGAGTATCTGAGCGACATTTGGGGCTTATCGGTAGATGTTATGCATCCTGAGTATTTTGACTATTTCAAACGTAGCGGAATGGGAATGAAGCCTGGAGAAGCTATTACATCGTTAATTTTGTCTCAAGCACGTAGTCAAGGTGATACTAAAGAGTACGTTCAGCTTAATTATTGTAATCCCGTGGTAGCAAACTTGGCTCTGTCCTATGTCCACTTATTTGGCTTTAATAATGTCTATTACTTAGGTGTAGATAACGGTTTTAAAGACAAAACGAGTCACCACTCAATTCATAGTGGTTATTACAAAGACGGTAAAGAGTCAGGTTTCCAAACCTTTGAAGATGCTTCACTCGTAGAGCGAGAAGGGAACTTCGGCGGCACTATTTATGCCACAGGGATTATGGAAACGTCTCGAGTCCAGCTTGAGTCGCTTACACGTATGCTAAATAAGCGTCGCAACTTTGCGAGCTATAATTTATCAGATGGCGCTAAAATTGAAGGTGTCATGCCGTTAAAAGCGGAAGATGTACTGATCATGGACCCTAAAATAGATCATCAAAAAGTGATTGATCTATTAGAAGACGCTTTTTTCACCGAGCCCCCAGCGGCAGTTGTGGACCAAGCTCCAACGGATATTATTTCTGTAGAAGACTTCACAAAAGTCAGTGAAATGTTGCAACAGGGCTGGGATGACAGCGTGAAAACTCGTCAACAAGTGTGCGAGTTATTATGGTCTCACCATAGAAAGCTATTTTTTTTAAAGGGGTCGATTCACCGTCATCTGCTTGATCTTATGATAGGTTCTTTTACCTACTCTGCTTTCTTGATGGTGCAGTATATCTTTTCCTATGAAGACGAAGAGAAAACGGTTGAAGATGCCCGTCGCCAATTTAAAATTTGGTGCGAGTTCTTGCAAGAAATGCCAACCATGATGCAACAAGCATCGGATTTTGTGGATCAAGGCAATGACCACCTAATTACATTCTATAATGGTTAATTATGTTTGATACTAAACCTTTTATAATCGCGGAATTATCTGGCAATCATGGTCAGGACATTACACTCGCCCAAGAAATGATAAAACAAGCGGCGCAAGCTGGGGCGGATGCGATAAAGCTACAAACATATACCGCAAATACCATGACACTCAACGTTCGTAATGAAGAGTTTATGGTGGGTGAAGAAGGGCGTCTATGGCAGGGCGACAGTCTTTATGATTTATATGAAAAAGCTCATACACCGTGGGAGTGGCATAAACCACTTTTTGAACTAGCAAATTCACTGGGCATGGTCGCTTTCAGTTCTCCTTTTGATCTATCCGCTGTAGATTTTTTAGAAACCTTAGATGTGCCTTTATACAAAATAGCGTCATTTGAAATGACAGATATACCCTTGATTCAGGCAGTAGCAAAAACGGGTAAGCCCATCATAATGTCTACGGGCATGGCCAGTCTGGAAGAAATACATGAAGCAGTACAAGCCATTCGCCAGATAGGTGATAACCCAATTACCTTACTTAAATGCACCAGTACTTATCCTGCTAAAATAGAAGACTCCAATTTATCCACAATGCAGGATCTTGCTGAACAGACCAGGTGTCATGTCGGGCTTTCTGATCATACTTTAGGGCTAGCCGCAGCCGTAGCAGCTACAGCGCTAGGGGCCAGTGTAATTGAAAAACACTTTGTGCTTGATCGAAATGCTGGTGGTGTAGATGCGGCGTTTTCTATGGAACCAGAAGAATTCACAGCTATGGTTCAGGCTTGTCGAGAAGCTAAAGCATCGTTAGGCAAGGTTACCTATGGTGGTTCTTCCGCTGAGCAAGCATCTAAAAAGTTCAGGCGTTCCATTTATATTAAATCCGACATGCCGGCAGGGACAGTACTCACAGAAGATAACTTACAAATCATTCGTCCTTCCTTTGGTTTAGCACCAAAACATTGGAAGGACGTATTAGGTAAAACACTCAAACAAGATGTGAGCAAAGGCCAACCTTTAGCATGGGAGTTAATGGTATGAAAGCGTTGATTCGGGCCGATGCCTCCGTACAAATAGGTATGGGGCATAAGGTTCGTTGTCAGGCGTTAAAAGCTGCATTCACTGATTTAGGGTGGCATTGTCAGTTTGTGGTAAAGCGCGAATACCAAGCTTTTGCTGAGCCGGAGTCGCGACTCATTGACGAAGAGGATGAATTTCACCTGCTTGCTAAAGAAGCTGATCTCGTAATTCTTGACCATTACCACTATCAAGCTTGTGACATCGCTAACCTGTATCACTGCCAAAATAACCTCTTAGTGATTGACGACATGAACGAGAGAGGTCCCTTTCCCTGTAAATGGCTGCTGAATCCGCTGCAAGAAAACTACAGCGATCAGGTTGAGACCCCTTTATTAGGGCCAAAATATGCTTTATTACGGCCTATTTTTTCTACTCCTGCGCCTTTTATTAGTAGTAAGAATAAACTGCTAGTCACTTTGGGCGGGACAGACCCACTGGAACTAACGTTACCCATTTTGAAGGCCTTACTACAGGTAGGCTTCGATGAAGACGCCATACAGGTTTTGTTAGGTGCTAATGCTTCAAATGGTGAGCAGGTGATCACTTTCTGTAAGCAGCACCATATTGCCTATGAGCAAGGAGTTGAAGATGTCGCAGAGCTTATGCACCATGCAAAGATGGCGATCTCTGCAGCAGGGGGAACGCTTTTTGAACTAGCTTGCCTTGGTGTGCCAGCGGTATTCGCTCAAGTAGCTGAAAATCAAACCCGCTCTTTAGAACAGCATCTGCCTTTGGCTTGGTGCGACATGGTGCGCTTCGATCAAGTCACCGGTGAGTCTGATAAGCAAGCCCAGCTAATGTTGCTAGCCAATAAAGTCATTAACTACTGGCAAGATGATGCATGGCTACAATCGTCTAGAAGAATCACCCAAGAACTAGTAGATGGTCTTGGGGCGAAGCGAGCGGCGCTGCAGATTCACAACCAGATCAAAGGTTCAGATCAGACGCTTGTTTAAGCAACATGATTTGCGTTAAGCGTAACCAATCTTCTTCAGTATCTAAATCTTGAATACGGTGTCTTGGTAGCATAATAGGTTTGGATTGTGGGCCAAAAATCTCTTTTTCATCAAGCCACACAGACGTTTTAGCCCAGTAAAACTGGCCTGCATCATGGATTGCTTCTTGTAAATCTTGCGAGCGTTTTTTTATGTGTTCTGGAAACATAGGAATCAAGTCTCCTTCTTCGTTACAGCACAACGCTCTCTGAATAGGAAAACCAAAGGTTGTTGCTGAAAAACTAAACCCTTGTTGCGGTAGTTCTTGCCAACCTTGTTTTAAATCGTCAGGAGTGAGTAATGGGCAGGTGGCATAAATTAAACAGGCTTCGTTTGGTTGGTGCCCCTGTGCGATCAGCTCTTGTAAAGCATGGCGCATTACAGGCGTGGTGCCAGTCATATGATCCGCAAGGTCAGCAGGGCGCATAAAGGGTATGTAGGCGCCATACTCTTTGGCGATCGTAGCGATCTCTGCATCGTCAGTTGATACCACTACTTGATCAAATAGCCCAGAGCTTAAAGCCGTTTCAATGGAATAAGCAATTAAAGGCTTACCATTTAATAAGCGAATATTTTTGCGCGGAATGCGCTGGGAGCCACCACGGGCTGGTATCACGGCGACCCTATATGATTCAGAC
Source organism: Marinomonas epiphytica (assembly GCF_054780655.1). NCBI lineage: Bacteria > Pseudomonadati > Pseudomonadota > Gammaproteobacteria > Oceanospirillales > Oceanospirillaceae > Marinomonas > Marinomonas epiphytica. Next base: position 150,219 of record NZ_BAAGVX010000004.1, on the reverse strand, counting down.
GCCATAAGAGTGCTCCCCATACTTTTCTAAAGCGGCTTTTAACACCGCCACGACCTTATCTTGCTGCTGATCTGTTAAGTCAGGATAAAGCGGTAGGCTCATTGTTCTTTGGTAATAATCTTCAGCAACAGGAAAATCACCCAAACGAAAGCCAAGGTTTTGATAATAAGGTTGGCTGTGTACAGGAATATAATGCACTTGCGTGCCAATTCCAGCGGCGCGTAACGCGTTAAAAACGGATTTACGGATTGGCTTGAGGTGAGTGGGTAACAACACTGGGAATAAATGCAGGGCCGAGCGGCGGTCTTTCAATGCGACAGGTAGTTGTAGCTGAGTATCAGCCAATAATTCCTGGTAACGAGAAAAAAGCTGATGGCGTCGGTTAATGAATCCTTCTAGTCGTGAGAGCTGTGAGAGTCCCAAAGCCGCATGCAAATCACTCATGCGGTAATTAAAACCGAGTTCATGTTGTTCATAGTACCAGTCGCCCGGATTATGGCTGAGCAGGCTTTCATCTTTTGTAGTACCCTGATGACACAAAGTGCGCATCTTATTTGCGAGTACTGTGTTATTGGTTAGCGCAATGCCCCCTTCAGCAGTGGTAATCAGCTTTACTGGGTGAAAACTGAATACACATATATCAGAATACTGCCCCTTGCCTATAGGTGTTTCTTGGTAAGAGGCGCCAATGGCATGAGAGGCATCTTCAATAATGGCAAAGCCGTATTCTTTCGAGAGGGTATAAATGGCCTGCATATCACAGGGCTGTCCAGCGAAGTGAACAGGGATTACCACTTTGGGGAGGCGCTGGGCTTGCTTTGCTTGGGCAAGTTTTTTGGCTAATTGCTCCGCGCATAGGTTGTAAGTCATCGGGTCAATATCAACGAAATCGACATTGGCCTGGCAGTACCTAGCGCAATTGGCCGAAGCAATAAAAGTATTTGGAGTCGTCCATACCCAATCTCCTTGGCCTACACCTAGGGCTAAGCAGGCTAGATGCAAAGCCGACGTCGCACTATTACAGGCTACCGCATGGCTCGCCTGTACCTTTTTCGCTAGAGTGTTTTCAAATTCTGTAACTTTAGGTCCCTGGGTCAGAAAGTCTGAAGACAGAGCCTCAACCAAGCTGGAAATATCGTCTTCATTAATGGATTGACGCCCATAAGGAATAAAATCAGAGTGTGTCATCGAAGGTCAAAATCTCTTCTACGCTTAAAAAATGTGGATTAGAGCCCGACTGGTACTCGTATCCGGCAGCGACTAGCTCGCCTGATTCGTTGAGCTTATTTTGAGTGAAATCCATATCGTCTTGATAGAATTTAATGCTAGGGGCGATCACATAATGATCATGATATTCGTAAGTGTGGAACGAGTCATCACTGGGACACATTACTTCATGGAGTTTTTCGCCTGGGCGAATGCCCACCTCTTTGGTTGGTATACTGGGTGCGTAAGCTGCAGCTAAATCCATAATGCGCACCGAAGGTATTTTCGGGATAAATATTTCCCCACCTTGCATTCGTTGGAAGTTTTTTAGAACAAAATCCACACCCATGGGAAGCGTGATCCAAAAGCGAGTCATGTCTTTATGAGTAATAGGGATCGCATTAGCGCCTTGCTCGACTAACTTTTGGAAAAAAGGCACAACAGATCCACGAGAGCCGACAACATTTCCGTAGCGTACAACAGAAAAACGAGTGCGCCCTTGGCCAACCATATTGTTTGCCGCAACAAATAGCTTGTCTGAGGCCAGTTTAGTTGCACCGTACAAATTAATGGGCGCCGCGGCTTTGTCTGTGGACAAAGCAATTACCTTATCAACATTATTAGCAATCGCTGCAGCGATCACATTTTCGGCACCATGGATGTTGGTTTTTATACATTCCATCGGGTTGTACTCAGCAGCAGGTACTTGCTTTAGCGCTGCAGCATGAATAACAAAGTCGACGTCACGCATGGCTTGGGTTAAGCGATCTTTATCGCGCACATCACCAATAAAATAACGCATACAAGAGGCATCAAAGTCTTGCTGCATTTCATATTGTTTCAACTCATCACGAGAGTAAATGATTAGCCGTTTAGGCTGATACTGAGTTAATAGTGTCTTAACATATTGGCGGCCAAAAGAGCCGGTGCCGCCTGTGATGAGAATACTTTTGTTGTTAAACATGAAATCTGTACCGGAGTAAAAAAGATTGTTCTAATGTTATCGGCTAGTACTGAAAAAACATTAATAAAATCAAGCTGCTTAGACTCATTGAGAGAAGCGGCGCTAGTTTATCGAGCATGGCATTCATTTAAATGATCATTCACCATGCCCGTAGCCTGCATAAAAGCATAACAAGTGGTGGCGCCAAAAAATTTAAAACCACGTTTTTTCATATCCTTAGCGATTTGTTCAGATAAAGGCGTTTTAGCTGGTACATCAGCCATAGAACGTACGTCGTTTTCAATCACTTGGTGCTCGCTGAAAGACCAATAATAATGGCTAAAGCTACCAAACTCTGTGGCAATCGCTAAAAATGCCTTAGCATTTTGAATCGTAGCGGAAATTTTACCACGATGGCGCACGATACTTGGGTCTGTCACTAAGCGGTCTACATCGGAATCGGTCATAGCTGCAACTTTGTGTGGGTCGAATTGATGAAACGCCTGCCGATACCCCTCCCTTTTTCGTAAAATCGTAATCCAGCTAAGGCCTGCTTGGGCACTTTCTAGTACAATACATTCAAATAAGGTTTGGTCGTCTTTCACGACTTTACCCCATTCATTGTCATGGTAGTCAATGTATTCTGGTGAACCTAAACACCAGTCGCAGCGAATTGTTTCCATAAGACGGTCTCATATTTAAAATGACAGGTCTAACAGCATAGCCTGTTGAACATGAAGCGTCATTACTCAGATACACAATAGGCCAGCATATTTTTTAAGGAGTAGCGAATGCCATTTAAGCCAACCTACAGCAAAGCAGACGTGATCGTTGAGCAAGACGAATGCGTTTATCAAGGTTTTTTTCAAATGCGCAAACTAACCTTAAAACATAAGCGCTTTGATGGCTCATGGAGTCAATCTATGACTCGGGAAATGATGGTGCGTAATGACGCTGTGTGCGTTTTATTATTCGACCCTAAGACAGATCAGCTATTATTAATTGAGCAATTCAGGCCTGCCGTTTTGCAAGCAGACTCGCCGTGGTTATTAGAATTGGTAGCTGGTATGGTTGAGCCAGGTGAGTCTGATGAAGAGGTGGCCCGCAGAGAAGCCCAAGAAGAAGCGGGTGTAACGATTGGCCGCTTAGAGTATATGTTTAAATTTGTGCCTTCACCTGGAGGTTTAGTGGAATATTTGCGAATGTATGCCGGTGAGTTTGATGCAAGCCAAGTGGATCTCTCTCAAACACATGGACTAGATGAAGAGAACGAGGATATCAAACTGCATTTGATGAGTAGCTCTGAGGCCATTAAATTACTCGATCAAGACATAGAAAATGCCAGCACCCTTCTCGGTGTACAATGGTTTGCACTCAACAAGCAAAAACTGATGAACAAATGGCAATAAGCCAGGAGTAATGCGTCAAGCATGAATGAAACGATGAAAAAGCCAACGCGACGATATGTGCCAGACTTAACTAGTTTGCAGGTGCTCGGTGAGTTAAATTACCGTCGCCTTGGCCGCTTGATGCGTGGTGAAGAAAGCTCAAAGGTTTGGTACTTTTCCATCCCCAGCGCCGGTGAGCAAGAAAGCCGTTTGTATTTAACTCTTGGCAACGAAAGTCGTTTTACTACTGAGCTGCAGCTGGAGTTTGCGCCACAAACCAAGGAGTTGCTTTTTTCGAGTCGGCTGAAAATGACGATACGCCTCTATCATGATGTAGGTATTGCCGAAATTACAGATGGTCATAGGCAGTATCAGGGTAAATACCCTTACCCAAATGATGACATGCTACACCCAGATGAGAAATTTCGGCTGAACCAGCAGCTAGCCGACTTATTAGAACTTTGCCTAAAGCATGGCCACCGCTTAAATCATAATGATGACTTCCAATTTGTTTATTAAATGTTAAGGGATTCACTTGTCTTACCTTATCTATATTCACGGTTTTAACAGCTCAGAGAAATCAGAGAAAGTAGCCATTCTACAAGCTGAGGCGGCAGCTAAAGGTAAAGCCGAGTACATTCTCTCCCCTCGCTTAGCTTGGCAACCTAGCAAAGCAATAGAGCAACTTAAAGTGCTTATCGAGGAGCATATAGAGGCTGGTGTGAGCCTTGTTGGTAGTTCATTAGGTGGCTTTTATGCTCGCTACCTTGCTGATTTATATGACATTAATGCTGTATTGATTAACCCTGCCGTAGAGGCTCCTAAACTCCTTCTGAACCATCTAGGTGAACAGCTAAATCCTTACACGGGTGAGAATTATGTTCTTACTTTGGAGCATTTAGAGGAATTAAAGCGCATAGATGTTACTTTACCTAACGGTCACCTTTTTTGGCTCATGGTACAAGAAGGTGACGAAGTATTAGACTACCAAGCAGCTCTTGATGCCTTGCCTCACGTTGCAAAGCTAACTCACGAGCCAGCTGGCAATCATAGGTTTGAAAACTTTGAGCAATACGCGGCGCAAGTTTTGGCTTTCTGTGACTTGTAAAACTTGATTTAAAACCGCTGAATACTTCGCAACTCAGTTTGCTTAGTAGGAATATTTCACAGCTTCACATTCCAATGGTAGACTTTGCTGCAATAAATGAAACGCTTACATCTTGTCTGCTCGTAAGAGCCATCGACAACGTATAAATGGAAGAAAAATACCCATGTCTGCAAAAGAATATAATGCTGGTTCCATTGAGGTTCTGAGCGGTTTAGAGCCTGTGCAAAAGCGCCCAGGAATGTACACAGATACCGTACGCCCAAACCACCTTGGTCAAGAAGTTATTGATAACTCGGTAGACGAAGCCTTAGCTGGCCATGCAGATCGAATAGAAGTCATTCTTTATAAAGATGGCTCGTTAAGTGTGGAAGATAATGGCCGTGGTATGCCCGTTGACATACATCCTGAAGAAGGCGTGTCAGGTGTTGAATTGATTCTTACCAAGCTGCACGCGGGTGGTAAATTTTCTGGGGATAACTACCAGTTTTCCGGTGGCCTACATGGCGTTGGAGTATCAGTAGTAAACGCACTTTCTACTTCCCTAGAAGTTTGGGTAAAACGCGGTGGCGAGCAGTTCCATATAGCGTTTGCTGATGGCTTTAAAACCTCTGATTTAACCCAAATAGGCACGGTTGGCAAAAAGAATACCGGGACCATGGTTAAATTCACCGCAGACCCAAAATACTTCGATAGTGCCAAATTCTCGGTATCGCGTTTAAAACACTTATTAAAAGCCAAGGCGGTTATGTGCTCTGGTTTGCACGTGGTTTTTATCGATCAAAGTGGCAGCGAAGAAGTTAAGGACGAATGGTTCTATGAAGATGGTTTAAAAGATTACCTAGCTCAGGCGAATCAGGGCTTTGTATTACTGCCTGAAAGTCCCTTTATCGGTGGCCTCACAGAAACCACTCAAGGGGTTGATTGGGCAGTGCAATGGTTGCCAGAAGGTGGCGAACTGATAACAGAAAGCTATGTAAACTTAATACCTACTGCCCAAGGTGGTACCCATGTGAATGGCTTGCGCACGGGGTTGTTAGAAGCGATTCGAGAGTTTTGTGATTTCCATAGCTTACTGCCTCGTGGGGTCAAATTAACCGCTGAAGACGTTTGGGATCGATGTAGTTATGTGTTGTCTGCCAAGCTGCAAGAACCGCAGTTTTCGGGGCAAACCAAAGAGCGTTTATCGTCGCGCCAAATAGTGCCTTTTATCTCTGCTACCGTAAAAGATGCCTTCAGCCTGTGGTTGAACAAACACGTAGAAGAAGGCCAAAAAATTGCCGAAATTGTTATTTCTAGTGCTCAAAAACGCCTTAAAGCCAGTAAAAAGGTGGTACGTAAAAAGATCACTCAAGGCCCTGCACTACCAGGCAAATTAGCAGACTGTTCAGGACAAGACTCTGCACGTAGTGAGCTTTTCTTAGTGGAAGGGGATTCTGCGGGGGGGTCTGCTAAACAAGCCCGCGAAAAAGACTTTCAGGCTATACTGCCGCTGCGAGGTAAAATACTCAACTCTTGGGAAGTCGAGTCTGGTCAGGTCTTAGCGTCGCAAGAAATTCATGATATCTCGGTAGCTTTGGGGGTTGATCCGGGCGATGAAGAGTTATCTGGCCTACGTTACGGCAAGGTTTGCATACTGGCCGATGCGGACTCGGACGGTCTTCATATCGCCACATTAATATGTGCCTTGTTTGTTAAACACTTCCCTGCGCTGGTGAAGAAAGGCCATGTATTTGTTGCCATGCCGCCTTTATATCGAATTGATATTGGCAAAGAAGTACATTACGCCCTAGACGATGAAGAAAAAGACATCATCTTGCATAAAATTGAGTCTGAGAAAAAACGCGGTACACCCAATGTGCAGCGCTTTAAGGGCTTGGGTGAAATGAACCCCTCGCAATTGCGTGAAACGACCATGGCTCCGGATACTCGCCGCTTAATCCAATTAACTATGGAAGATAAGCCAGATACTGACGAGCTTATGGACAAACTGCTGTCGAAAAAACGTGCTCCAGATCGTAAAAACTGGCTTGAAACCTACGGTAACTTAGCGATAGTTGACTAACTTAGCTCTTTTTACTCAAAAATCAGTTTGAAGCTGGAACCCTAGGTAATCAAAATTACCTAGGGTTTTTAGTGTTAAGGCAGGTAACAGTGTACGAAAGTGGTAAAGTGATTACTCAAAGATTAGGTTTAGTAATAATATGAATTGTTTAAACGACTGAATTATTTCGTTCCTATCCAATTAAAGGAACAACCGTTATCAGCCGTCTTGCAAGGTGAGGCCCTAAATGTCATTACTTACAACGTTACATTCTTGGATAAGCAGATCAACACAGCCTGAAGAGCATCAGCTCATGGAGCCTCTTTTAAAGAGCTTATTGTCTATGGCTTGGTTTGTTGAAGCGCGCGACCCTTATACTGGCGGCCACTTATGGAGAGTCTCGCAATTTGCCTATTTGGTTGCTAAGCAGTCGGGTTTGAGTGAAGCTCAAGCCGCTCAAATTAGTTTAGGTGGTTTTTTACATGATTTAGGTAAGATAGGCATTCCAGACAGCATACTTCACAAGCCTGGGCGCTTAACAGAGGAAGAATACGCGGTCATAAAAACGCATCCGGAAGTAGGGTTCCGTCTGATTAGTGATCACCCATTTGCTGAGGTGGTGAAAGACGCTGTTCTGAATCATCATGAAAGACCAGACGGTAAAGGCTATCCGAATGGCGTATCAGGCAAGCAGCTAACTGCAATGGCTAAAATTGTTGGTATTTGCGATGCCTTCGATGCCATGACAAGCTCTCGCCCTTATCGCTCTGGTATGGCAGAGGAAAAAGCTTTATCGATATTAGAGCAAGAACGCGACAGACAATTCGACGGTGAATTTGTCGATGCCATGTTGGCTTTGGGGAAGGCTGGAGAGCTTAAGCATATTATTGGCCATAGTGATGAGGGCATTCCATTGCATAATTGTCCTGTGTGCGGCCCGACTTTAGTGGTTAAAAAAGGGCATCATAATGGTGATAAAATTCATTGTAAAAGTTGCTCTGGCGAATTCAGTTTAGCCCCAAATAACGAGGGTGCACTTTGTCCTGTACCAACAGGTCAAAAAGTTTCGGCGGATCAAATGGATGTTGAATTGGATGACCATGTGATTGACAATACCTTAATAATGATGCGCAAAAACCTCGCCCAAGGTGTTTTACTGCCATTTAAACCTTAAAAACGAGTAATTCTTCTATAATTAATTGGACGGCTTTGGAACGGATAGTGTTATGTCAGATATTGATGACTCGAATGTAATGTCAGAAGAAAAACTGTATGAAAGGTTGGACTATTATTTAATGGCCTATGGAGGAGACCGCTCGTTAATGTGTGTTTCCGAATTAGATGGTTTTATTACTGCGTTAGGGTGTTCTTCTCAAGAGTTAGAGCCAGACCAATGGCTTAGTGCCATCTGGGGAGCTGACGAAGATCAGCCAAATTGGGAAAATGGACAGCAGGAAGACGAATTCCTAAGCCTAGTACTCATTATGTATATGGAAACCATGAATAACCTTGTGCATGGTGACTTTCACCCCGTGTATCTAGAACAAGAGCACGAAGGTGAGTCTACGCTTATTGTCGAAGAGTGGTGTGTTGGCTTTATGCGAGGCGCTAAGTTAACCGGCTTAGGGAAAACAGGCGATAAAGCTTTCTTCGATGAAGTGCTGGCGCCGGTACGCCTGTTTGGTACAGAAGCTGGCTGGAGCAAGCAAGAAAATATGAAAGAAGAAGAGATTCAATTCTGGGAAGAAAACTTGGAGATTTCTATTCAAAGGCTTGCCCGTTGTAACTTCCCTGAAACCCAAGGTGCTACGCCTAAGTCCACTCAAAATACCTTACATTAATAGTATATTGTTGGTCAGTAGAGTGTTTCATCCTGAATTTTGCAAGATGGTGTCTATACTTCATAACATCGTCATGATGTAAGGTTAACCTTCACTGTAAGGGGATCCGTAAACCATTTTAATCCGCAAAGGAAGTTTGCTGTGTCGTTAAAAAATAGATTGATCATTACTTTTGTTTCTGTGGTACTTGCTACCACTTTGCTGATGGGGCTACTGAGTTTTTATCAAGCCCGTACAGCTATGTTGGAGCGTACTACGGAAAACGAACTCCCAGCTCAAATTGAGCTGATAAAGACTCAGGTGGAGCAACAAATTGAAACCCTTGCTCAAAATGCTGAGGTGTTGGCAAATAACCCAATGATAGTGCGCTGGGCTGAACAAGGTTTTGATCCTAAAGAAGAAGATGTGCTGGTTGAGCTCTTATCCAACATGCAAGGCCGTTTGGGGTTAGATACAGCTTCTTGGGCAGACCGTGAGACCTCAAAATACTGGAATCAAGACGGCTTTTTAAGGACTCTAACTCCCGAACGAGATGGCTGGTTTTTTGACTTTACTACGTCCGGAAGTAATAAAAATGTCAGTGTTTATCGCAGTGTCAGTACAGGTGAAGTGAAGCTGTTTGTTAATTATCAGAACTTAAATGGTCGTGGTTTGGCAGGCTTTGGCATGAACCTAGACAAAATGACGGACTATCTAAATAGCTTTTCTTTTAATGGTAGTGGCTTTGTTTATTTAGTGGACAAAGCGGGCACATTAAAAGTTCATAGGGAAGAGTCTTTACTAGAAAACACGGCTTTGACTGATCTATATGGGGAGTCGACAGCGGAGCAGCTTTTACAGCAACAAGGTCTGAATATAGTGCTAACGGAAGACTCCGTGCTGGCGAGTCAATATATCCCGGCTATGGGGTGGACTTTGGTTGCGCAAATTCCAAACCAAACTGTGTTTGGTAGTGTGTCAGCTATGGGCAAAACTTTGTTTATAATGGGCGTAGCTTTAGCTGTGATTGCCGGTTTAGTTGCTTCGGTAATTGGTTCAAGCTTGGTTAAGAAGCTTTGCTTAGTGGCAGCGAATTTAAAAGAAATTGGTGAAGGAGACGGTGACCTTAAGCACCGTTTGCCTAATGATGGTCCAGTGGAATTAGCAAACATTGGTAATGGTTTTAATAAGTTTGTTGAAGTCATACATAACTTAGTTCAGCAAGTATCGAATACCAGCAAGCAATTAGGACAAGCTTCACAAGAAACTTTGGCTTCTTCAAATAATATTCAGGAAGATGCGAAACAACAAAGTGAGAGAACCACCTTGGTGGCTTCTGCCATTCATGAAGTTGAAGCCTCTGTTCGAGAAGTCTCAGAAAATGCGGCTTCTGCTGCGCAGTCAGCAAATCAAGTAGAAGTTGAAGTGAAGAGTGGTTTAAGTATTGTTTCTGCGGCTCAACAAACAGTACAAAACTTGGCAGAAGAAAGTGAGCTTACCGCGCAGGTTATTGAAGAGCTTGCTTTGAAGTCTGATCAGATTGGCGGGATCTTAGAAGTCATTCGTAATATTTCTGAACAAACCAACTTATTGGCTTTAAATGCTGCCATTGAATCGGCAAGAGCAGGAGAGCAAGGTCGAGGTTTTGCTGTGGTGGCTGATGAAGTACGTAATCTTGCGAAACGAACCGCTCAATCAACCGATGAAATTCAGGTCATGATTGATCAGTTGCAAACAGAGTCACGTAAAGCCTTAGCCGCTTCTAAACAAGGCAAAGAAATTGCCGGTGAAGGGGTACTATCTATGCAATCGGCCACAGAGTCGTTAAATACAATTGCTTCGCAAGTTGTAGAAATGAATACAATAAACCAGCAAGTAGCAGAGGCAACGGAGCAACAATTATTAGCGATAGAAGACGTTGCGCAAAATGTAACTGGGATTCAAGATTCCGTTGAAGCAGGTGTTGAGACAGCGAATTTGTTGTCTGGAGGCAGTCAAGAACTACAAGCCTTGTCTCTACGCTTAGACAAATTAGTATCTGGCTTTAAAGTGTAATTTATAAAAAAAGCGCTGGTGGATAAACCAGCGCTTTGCTTTTAATGATACAAAATGGAGATGTTAACCAACGACTTTTTTAATGCTCTCACATAAGTAGTCAATATTGCTATCGCTGATACCCGCAATGCTCATGCGGCCGGTATCCGCAATGTAAATAGAGTATTCGCTACGTAGTGTTCTAACCTGCTCTAAGGTAAGGCCTGAGTATGAAAACATACCGCGTTGGTCTTTGATAAAACTGAAGTCTTTGCTCACGCCAACAGCAGTAAGCTTAGCAACTAACTTCTCGCGTAAGTCGTTAATTCGGTTACGCATTTCAGCCACTTCTAGTTTCCATTCCGCTTTCAATTCAGGGTTCGACATAATAGTTTGAACCACTGCCGCACCATGTGCAGGTGGCATAGAGTAGTTCGCACGAATAGCCTGACCCACAATTGAAAAAGCATTGTTTGCTTCTTCAGCGCTTTCTGCAATGATGCTCAGGCCGCCACAGCGATCACGGTAGATACCGAAGTTTTTAGAAAAAGAATTGGCAATTAACATACTGGGTACATTCGCTGCCATGTGACGAAGACCGGCTAAGTCCTCATCTAAACCGTCTCCAAAGCCTTGGTATGCTGCATCGATCAAAGGTAATAACCCACGCTCGTTCACGAACTCAGTAAGCACTTCCCAGTGTTCGAACTGTAGGTCGATTCCCGTCGGGTTATGACAGCATGCATGAACGAGTAAAACATCACCCGCTTCCGCTTGCTCACGCAAGGTGTTCATCATATCGTCAAAGCGCAAACCGTTAGTAGCTGGGTCGTAGTATGGGTAATCGCAAGACTCAATGCCGGCAGAATTAAAGATAGATTTATGGTTTCCCCACGTTGGGTCACTTACCCACAGCCTGGCCCCTTTTAAATTAGCACTAATAAAGTCTGCAGCGACTTTTAGTGCGCCAGTACCACCAGGTGTTTGTGAGGAGCGAATGCGGCCCGCAGCACGTAGAAGGTTGTTCTCACCTAGTAAAAGGTCTTGAATCGTCGACTCAAATTCGCTGGCACCATAGATGCCCAAATAACTTTTAGAGCTTTCTTGCTCAAGTAGAATGGCTTCGGCTTTCTTCACACTGTTAAGAATAGGGGTGTGACCATTATCGTCTTTATATACACCCACGCCTAAATCGATTTTGTTAGGGTTAGGGTCTTGCATATGAGCAACAATAAGAGCCAATAATGGATCACCTGGAACAGCTTGAAGATGCTTAAACATAATGGGTTTAGGTCCTTGCTTTAAAATAGAGTAAAAAGGCTGCACAATGATGCGAAAGAATTGCATTAGCAGTGCCATTATTTTGACGAATTTGTGGCAAAATACAATCTATCTTAAGGGGAATTTAATATGCCCCTGTACAGAAATAAAGACACATCTTCTTGAGACCCACAATACCCAATGACGCCATTGCAAAAACGCTTTCAACAACTCGATCAATATTTAGTAGAGCATACGGAGTTTTGGCAGCTTGATCATTTCTTATCACTAAATAACCCTTGGCAGGAAAATCACCCTAAACTGGCTCAATACATGGATTCCACCCACATGGAAAACCTTTCAGAGGGTGAGTTGTTCTCAGCTTTGCAATCCTTTATACCTCATTTAAAACCTGTTGATGCTTGGCTACCAGAAACTCTAAGACCCGCGGCGAAAGCCCAACAAAAACAGCCGGATAGCCATTTTTTAGTGGGTATCAAAGGCCGAAAATGGGCGCAAATAGAGCAGTTTTCTAAGCAATTACCCAGTGTTAAACATTACTTGGAATGGTGTTCTGGAAAGGGACATCTAGGAAAAATGCTTGCTTTTGTAAACCATGCCAAAGTAACAAGCATAGAGTGGCAAAAAAGCTTATGCGAGCAAGGTCAGTTAGAAGCCAAGAAACGTCAATTGAAACAAAGCTTCATTCAGCAGGATGTGTTAAATGAGCCAAGTGAACAGGCGTTTATTTCAGTAGACTGTGCCGTTGCATTGCATGCATGTGGTGACTTGCATAAAAAACTCTTGCAACAGGTTGTGATAAACAAAATTAACAGTGTTTGTTTGTCGCCATGTTGTTATCACTTAACTCAAGACCCAGTTTATCAACCACTCTCATTGTTTGCTCACAGTAGCCAGCTCACACTGCGCAAAGCAGATCTAAAACTGGCGGTGAAAGAAGTGGTTACCGCTGGTAAAAGAGAGCAACATTTGAAACACCAAGAGCTTATTTTCCGGTTAGGCTTTGATGCTTGGCAGCGTAGGGTTCAAAACTGTGATCAATATTTACCTTTGCCATCTGTAAACAAACGGTTAATAGGGGATGGATTTGAAGCCTTTTGTATCTGGGCATTTGAGCAAAAACGCATCAAGATCACGATACATGAAGCGCAGCTTGAAGAGTTTTATCGGCTAGGCCAAGAGCGCGCGAGTCAGGTGCAAAAAAGAGAAAAAGTCAGCCAGCTCTTTCGTTTGGCTCTTGAAAACTGGCTCGTTCTCGACCGAGCCATGTACCTTGAAGAGCAGGGCTACCAGGTAGAGATCGGTCAGTTTTGCGATAAAAACTTGACTCCAAGGAATTGGATGATTCGCGGTCAGTTCGATACATAACCCACACAAAACTTCACGGAATGTAAAACCATTAATCTCTTAATTGTAAGGTGATTAAGCGTTTAGTGGAGGAAACATGGCGAATATTATTGTGTGTGCCGATGGCACTTGGAATAAACCGGAAGAAGATCTGCAAAAAGATTTTCCAACGAATGTACTCAAAGTGGCTCGGGCAATTTGTCCAGAACGTGCCTCAATCAAGCAGCATGTGTTTTACGACTGGGGCGTAGGATCTTATTACCACATGATCAGTGGTGGCGCCTTGGGTAAGGGAATCCATAAAAACATTCAAGATGCGTATCGCTATATAGTACAAAACTACCAAGACGGCGATCGAATATTCTTATTTGGTTTTAGCCGTGGTGCTTACACCGTAAGAGCACTAAGCGGTTTAATTTACAACTGTGGTATTCCCCATAGAGACCACGCGGAACAGATAGCCAACGCTTGGAAGATCTATAAAAGTAGCTTATCTAGAAATGCACCAAATGGCGCGTCGGCACAAAACTTTAGAAATCAATATTGTCACCCAAGCCGTGACGTTCACTTTATTGGCGTATGGGATACCGTTGGTGCGTTGGGGATCCCCTTTAGCATTATGGGTCTTTTCAATAGAGAGGATGAGTTCTACGATACCAAAATGGGCCCCAACATTCGCATTGCTCGACACGCTCTAGCGATTGATGAAAAAAGGGCCGATTTTGAGCCTACTATCTGGCAACCTCGCCCCGGTATTGACTTAAAACAGGTATGGTTTGCTGGGGTCCATGCCGATATTGGTGGTTCGTATCCACCTGATAAAGGAACAGGGTATGCCATTGCTGATACTTCTCTAGCTTGGATGATAAGAGAAGCCATAATTGCCGGGCTACACATAGAAAACCACCTTAAACAGCACCTTACCGACGGTGCCCTAGGGCAAAAACATGAATCACGTGGCTTTCCCTATCGCTATAAAAAAGCCTTACACAGGCCCTTATGTCCAAGTAATGTACCTGTTCGTATTCACCATACCGTCAAAGAAAGGTACCTAAGAGACATACAGTACCGACCACCTCAACTGCAAAAAATAGTGGAAAAACAAGGCTGGGACTCTCTAACCATAGAAGATTAATCTTCCGTACTTTAGCTATAACTCTTAACCTGTAATACGCTAAACTACTCGCTTTTCGTACTGAGAGAATACTATGGACGATACAGTGCAACAGCGTATAGCGAACATTGCTTTGCTAGTCGAAAACTACGACCAAGCTATTGAATTTTATACCAAGAAATTGTCATTTAACTTGTTAGAAGACATCGATCAAGGAGAAGGCCAGCGCTGGGTATTAATTAGCCCACCAAACGGTGGTGGCGCTAATCTATTGCTTGTTGAAGCGAACACGGAACAGGAAAAACAAGCGGTAGGGAACCAAGCTGGAGGCCGAGTCTTTCTATTCTTGCAGACGAACCATTTCTGGCGTGACTACGAACAAATGAAAGCCAACCAAGTGACCTTCAACGAACAGCCTCGTGAAGAAGAGTATGGCACAGTGGTTGTTTTTCAAGATTTATATGGCAACAAATGGGATCTCATTCAGCCAGCGTAATAAGCCGGCAAGAGTCTTGCCATAACCCTGCTAAAAACAGGCACGTTTATTACAACTTGAGCGTGCCTGTACCGATGCTACTCAGAGAGCGCGTTAATAAGTTGCTCTGAGAACAGAGCGGTAGCAACCGGTAATATTCGATCTTTTTTCTGTATTAAATACATACAGCCTATCGAAATGTCTTTTTGTGATAAGGGGCGGGTGACTAGGTTTAATGATTCTAGAATTTGTGGAATACCAATTTCAATTTGAAATGTCACACTACCTTCATTCATCGCATGGTTGCGAAGAAACTCAAAACTGTCAGATTCGACGGACGCTTTTATATCTAGCCCACTTCGGCTTGCTTTAAAGTCTATGATTTCTCGTACTCCTATGCCTTTTCTAGGGAGTGCTAAAGGGTAGTCAGAACAGTCACTTAACTTCAATTCTTGTTTTTCTGCTAAAGGGTGTTGTTTTGACATAATGGCATAGAGTTGCTGCTCTTTAGACATGAGGATTTTCATTTCAGGCATGTAGACAGGCTCAAAAATCATGGCTAGATCAACACTATTATCTAGTAACGATGCCTCTGCAGACAGCCTGTCACGCTGAAAAACGCTAAAGGTTACAGCGGGGTGTTTTTTTCTAAAAGCAGCAATTTGCTGCGGAAAAAAAGACGTTAACAGTGCTTGGCTGCAAGCAATGTTAACGTGCCCTCGCCTGACTCCTTGTAAGTCTGAAATTTGGCTTTTGATACGCTCTAAATCTGATAATTGCTTTTGTACGTGGCTTAAAAATAGCTCCCCAGCAGAAGATAAAGTTACGCCAGATGAATGGCGTTCGAATAGCTTTTCGCCAATTTCTTCCTCTAGCGCAATGATTCTTCTATTGAGTGCTGTAGAGGTGATAGACAGCTTATCTGCAGCCTTTCGAATGGAACCAGCCTTCGCAATTGTTTGAAAATAGCGGAAATCGGTAAGTTGCTTCATAAATAGACCTAGCTTGAAAAATATTGGCGATGCAAATATTGCACCGCACTCGTGCGATATTAGCAGTATACAGTTCCACTATCACTTGGTTAACTAGTTTTAAGTTAAACAGTTGAGATGGATATTTGTATGTTGAGTCATTTGCTTTTCACGTTAGATTCAATTCACGATGCATACGCATCTGGCGTGTCGGTGCAAGACGTGATTGCTGAATCACGTGCCAGAATTGAAAGAACTGGTGATGAAGGCATCTTCCTTCACCTGGCCGATCAAGATTATCTTGCAAAGGCTATTGCTGAAATAGGAGACATTGACCTAAAAAGTAAGCCGTTATGGGGGATCCCATTTGCAGTAAAAGACAATATAGATGTAGCGGGAATGCCGACTACAGGGGCCTGCCCTGATTACGCTTACTTAGCCGAAGAAGACTCTTTTGTTGTTAATCTATTAAGAAAGGCGGGGGCAATAGTAATAGGAAAAACCAACCTAGATCAGTTTGCAACAGGCCTTGTTGGAGTCAGAACACCTTACCCAGCTCCTAAAAATGCAGTAGATGAGAATCTTGTGCCGGGTGGATCAAGCTCCGGTTCTGCTGTAACGGTGTCCCATGGACAAGTGGCTTTCTCGCTAGGTACAGATACTGCCGGTTCTGGCCGAGTGCCTGCGGCGCTGAATAATATCGTTGGATTAAAACCATCCCTTGGCAGTTTATCAAATCGTGGTGTTTTACCTGCTTGTCGAACATTAGACACGATTTCTATTTTTGCTCTGACGGTGGAAGATGCGCAGACCATTTTTGAATCTTGCGCAGTTTATGATGAGCAAGAAGCCTATTCAAAAGAGTTTGATCTCTCTGGCCAAAACATCGATGTCATGGGATTAAAAATGGGGATACCCAGCGTGGCGACACGCGAGTTTGATGATGACATGCAAATGAATGCCTATGAAACTGCTCTCAATTTTTGGCGATCTTCAGGAGCAGAATTAATAGAAGTTGATTTTGAGCCTTTGTATGAAGTAGCAAAACTCTTATATGAAGGCCCTTGGGTGGCAGAAAGGCATAGCGCTTTAAGGGGCTTCATGGCGCAATCACCAAATGCTCTGCACCCTGTTACAGAATCCATTGTATCTCAAGCAACTCGTTTCTCGGCTACCGACTTATTTGATGCTCAATACCGCCTACAAGAGCTTAAATCAAGCATAGCGAAGAGGCTTAAAGGAATAGATGTATTGTGTACTCCTTCTATTCCTGGAGTGGTTACATTGGATCAAATCCATGCAGAGCCAGTAGCAGCAAACAGTCGTCTTGGAGTCTATACAAACTTTGTGAACTTGCTGGATATGTGCGCCATTACAGTACCTGGCCTTAGTCTGGAAGATGGTTCACCTTCAAGTATTACGCTTATTGCTAGTTCTGGCAGAGATCTTGCTGTGCATCAATTAGCGAAGAAATATCAGGCAGAACAGCCCACTAAATTTGGTGCGGGCGCACAAAAAGTAAAACCAAAAGAGTCTGCTTTAAACCTTTCTGAAACCACAAAAATAGCGGTTGTTGGTGCCCATATGAGTGAATTGCCCCTTAACTATCAGCTAACAGAACGTGGTGGAACCTACTTATTTTCAGCAAAAACTAAGCCTAAGTATCAACTGTTTCATTTATCTACCATGAATCCTGCACGGCCTGGAATGGTGCGGAGCTGCCAAGGACGAGCAATAGAGCTTGAAGTGTGGTCACTACCAAAAGCAAAAATGGGTGACTTTCTCAACGATGTTAAAGCGCCACTTTCAATAGGAACAATAGAGTTAGAAAACGGATTAGAAGTAAAAGGTTTTTTATGTGAATCCTACGCCATAGAGAAAGCTCAAGACATTAGCCATTTTGGTGGTTGGCGCAATTTTTGTCTTAATAACCAATAAACGAATTTTATCCAATAGGGGAAAATGCAATGGAAATAAAAGCTTCTGGTCAAACGCTTAAGAAAATAGCGGGTTATAGTGTGCTTGCAGCTTCATTAATGGCCTCGCTCGTTAACAATGCTAACGCAAACAGTCGTGATGAAACGCTTGTTATTGTTTCTGGTACCAGTATTAATAGTTTAGATATACATAGAGCGGGTACTAACCGTCCTAGCTATCAAGTTGCCGTTAACATGTACGATCGCCTTGTTTCTTTTGGTATTAAAAGTGAAGGAGAAGGCAACTTAAAGTCGGATTCTTCACAAATTACCCCTGAGTTAGCAACTCATTGGGAAAGTGTAGATGATGGCACAGCATACCTTTTTCATTTACGAGAAGATGCCACTTTTTGGGATGGTACGCCGATTACAGCAGCAGATGTAAAATGGTCATTTGATCGAGCGGTGAGTCTTGGTGGTTTTCCAACGGTGCAAATGAAAGCAGGTGGATTATCTTCACCTGAACAATTTGAAGTAGTTGATGAGCATACTTTTAAAGTCATTATTGGTGAAAAAAATAAACTAACATTGCCCGATTTAGCCGTTCCGATTCCTATTGTTATTAACTCAAAAGTAGCCATGCAACACGCAACCAAAGATGACCCTTGGGCAACTGAGTTTCTACATAAAACCCCTGCAGGTGGTGGCGCTTATATGCTTGAGCGTTGGGTGCCAGGCCAGCAGCTTGTATACAAACGTTACGATGGTTGGAAAAGTGGCGAGTTACCAGATATGAGCCGAGTCATTGTTCGTGATGTTCCAAGTGCTTCAACTCGACGAGCTCTAGTTGAACGAGGCGATGCAGATGTCGCACTCGACTTACCGTCAAAAGATGTTAAAGAGCTTATGACCAACCCTAAACTTAAAGTGTCTAGCTCAACGATTGATAATACTTTACACGCTATTGGTCTGAATTTAGATTTTGAACCTTTCGCTAACCCTAAGGTGCGTCAAGCGATTGCTTATGTGTTGCCTTACCAGCAAATATTTGATGTAGCGGCCTATGGTTTAGGTAAACCTATGTGGGGCCGCGAGTCCATGAAGGCAGAGTCGACACTGTGGCCTCAGCCGTTCCCTTATCAAACTAACATTGAAAAAGCGCAAGCCTTGCTCGCAGAAGCTGGTTATAGCGATGGTTTTAGTGTGCCTTTATCTATGAACTTAGACTTTGCTCAGTGGATGGAACCAACCGCATTACTTGTTCAAGAAAGCCTAGGGAAAATTGGCATTGAAGCCCCTATAAACAAGATCCCAGGAGCGAGCTGGAGAACCAAAGCGCTTGTGGAGAAAGGGCTTGAGCTTCATATGAAGAACTTCGGCGGCTGGCTGAATTACCCAGATTACTACTTCTTCTGGGCGTACTTAGATGGACATTTGTTCAACTCAATGAACTTTAACAGTACTGAAATGAAATCGCTTGTAGATACTACCTTGAAAATGGCTGTTGATGCTCCAGAGTACAGTACCAACGTGAAGCAAATGATTGATATTGCTACTGATGAGGTGCCTTTGATTCCGCTTTGGCAGCCAACCTTAGATGTGGTGATGCAGAAAAATGTATCCGGATATGTGAACTGGTTCCACAGACAACTTGATATCCGAGCATTTACTAAGGAGTAAGCTTCATGCTTTACGATAAAGCCCAACTCATCATAAAGCGTTTGATGCTTGCAATACCGACTCTTTTTGGTGTGCTGGTAATATCGTTTTGCTTGACTCGAGCACTGCCGGGAGACCCGGCAGTCTATTTTGCTGGGGCAATGGCGGACGAAGCATCAATCCAAGAAGTCAGAGAGCAGTTAGGCTTAGACCGCTCTTTGCCCTACCAGTTTTTAGCCTACTGTCAGAACCTTTTACAGGGTGAACTAGGTCAGAGTTTGAGTACTGGCCAAAGTGTGACAGACGAAATTAAGGCACGTTTACCTGCTTCCCTAGAGTTAACGCTGTTAGGCTTGTTAATGGGCCTTATGACGGCCATCCCATTAGGTATTTTGGCGGCGTTAAAACCTAATACCTGGATTGACCATTTATGTCGTATATTGGTAACCGCAGGCGCTTCGACACCGATCTTCTTTAGCGGTTTGTTTTTAATGTTTGTTTTCTACTATCTATTGGGCTGGTCTCCTTCTCCCATTGGGCGGCTCGACTTTATCTATTTAGAACCACCTCATGTTACCGGCTTTTACACCATAGATGCGCTTATCATAGCCGACTATGAAACGTTCAAAGCAGCATTTGCTCAACTTTTGTTACCCGCATCGACACTCGCTTTGTGTGCTCTTGCTCCTATTGCCCGAATGACACGCTCTTCCATGATCACTGCACTTGAAAGTGAATATGTAAAAGCAGCAAAGGCTAATGGTATTAGTGCAAAAATGCGTGTTTATGTGTATGCCTTACAAAATGCTTCCTTGCCTTTGTTAACAGTGATTGGTTTGGTGTTTGGCTTTTTGCTGGGGGGGAACGTTTTAGTCGAAAAAGTTTACTCATGGCCAGGCATCGGCTCGTTTGCCATAGATGCTTTAGTGGCTTCTGATTATGCGGCTATACAGGGTTTTGTACTAATCATGGCCGTTCTTTTTGTCACTTTAAACTTAATTATCGACATTTTGTATACCTTGTTTGATCCGAGGATGGGCCGTAATGAATAGTCAAACTTTAAAACAAGATAGCCTGGCGCAGCAGCTAAAGTACATTGCTAGTCAAAACTTACTGTCGAGCGTGTCATTAATTTTGTTTGGTATATACGTATTTCTTGCTTTAACTGGCCCATATTGGGTGCCTTACGACCCGCTAGAAAGTAACACCACCATTGCTCTACAGGGCCCGAGTGCACAGCATTGGTTTGGAACGGATCACCTAGGGCGTGATGTGTTTTCAAGGGTGATTGTGGCGACTAGACTTGACCTTGGCATTGCCTTTTCTGCCGTAGCGATAAGCTTTGTAATTGGTACCTTCTTAGGTGCTCTTGCTGGTTACTATGGTGGTTGGTATGAAAGGATTATTGGCCGTTTGGCGGATATTGTTCTCGCGTTTCCTCTATTTGTGCTAGCAATGGGAATTGTCGCTGTTATGGGCAATTCTCTGATCAATGTAATTTATGCAACCGCAATTATTAATATTCCATTTTATATTCGAATAGCGCGCGCTGAGGTCAGCTTACAAAGAGACAGACAATATGTTCAGGCCGCGTTACTTTCAGGAAATAGCCACTTCAGAACCTTGCTGTTCCATATTTTACCGAATTGTTTGCCTAACTTGATTGTACAAATATCAATCAATATGGGGTGGGCCATTTTAAATGCCGCTGGTCTATCTTTTATCGGGCTGGGTGTTCGTCCTCCTGTTGCCGAGTGGGGGATTCTAGTCGCAGAAGGGGCAGACTATATTATTTCTGGGCAATGGTGGCTAGTGCTCTTTCCTGGTGCTGTTTTGATGCTTGCCGTATTCACATTTAACCTAGTTGGCGACACTTTACGTGATTTAGCTGATCCGCAGAAAAGGAAGTAACCATGACCGCAAAAGAAAATAAGCTCCTTTCTGTGAGCAAATTAGCCATAGACTTCGAAACTAAAAAAGGTACTGTGCGCGCAGTAGAAAATGTAAGTTTTGATCTAGCGAAAGGGGAAATATTAGCCTTGGTAGGAGAAAGTGGCAGTGGTAAATCTGTTACTGCCTACAGTATTTTAAATTTGTTGGACTCCAATGGCTCGTTACCGTTAGGCGAGATTATTTATGATGGTATGCCGATTCATAAAGCGAGCCCTAGCCAACTTCAGGATATTCGAGGCCGTGAAATATCGATGATATTTCAAAACCCTATGTCAACACTCAACCCCATTCGTAAAGTGGGGCAGCACTTAAAAGACATGATCCGTAACCACGGCTACGCCTCTTGGTCGAATATTGATAATGAAATCAATAAATTGCTAAAGCAAGTTGAAATACATGATCTTGACCGAGTAAAGAATGCCTATCCTTTTGAACTTAGTGGAGGCATGTGTCAGCGCGTAATGATTGCGCTAGCACTCGCTTGTAGATCAAGGCTTTTAATTGCAGATGAACCTACAACCGGGTTAGACGTAACGACTCAAAAGTCCATTATGGACCTTATTAAAAACCTCGCTAAAGAGGAAGGTTTGGCGGTTATTCTGATTACCCATGATTTAGGTATTGCAGCAGAATATTGCGATAAATTTGTGGTCATGGAAAAGGGTAAGGTAGTAGAGCAAAACAGTAGAGCGCTTTTCTTTTCAGAGTCTCAGCACCCTTATACGCAAAAACTATTACTAGCGACGCCATCAAAAGAAGGTAAGGTTGAGCAGCTTACTGTTCAACCTCCCAGTTACCTAGCTCTTAATGAACCCCAAATCAGTACAACGCCACTCATCGAAGTAAAAGGATTACGTAAGGTATTTAATACTAAAAAAGTAGGTTGGCTTTCTTTTAAAAAAGAAAAGTTTGAAGAGTTTGTAGCGGTCAAAGACAGTAGTTTTTCCATTTACGCTGGAGAATGTGTTGGCCTAGTTGGAGGGTCTGGTAGTGGTAAATCCACAACGTCGAAAATTTTAGCGCGATTAGACGATGCCACACAGGGCACAGTGACTTTTAACGGTGAGATGATTTCTGATATACCGAGTAAAGAGTTTATTCAGCATCCGCTTCGTAAAGACATTCAAATGGTGTTCCAAGACCCTACTGGCTGCTTAAACCCAAGACACACAGTTTTTGATTTAATTGCAGAGCCCTTAATGCGCCTTGCTGGCCCCATGACCAAACAAGCGCTAACTGAAAGAGTCGAAACCTTAGTAGAACAAGTCGGTCTATCTTTAACTTTGATTACGAGATTGCCTCATCAGTTAAGTGGTGGACAAAAGGCCCGTGTTGGAATAGCACGCGCGGTTGCGTTGAATCCTAAATTTCTCATACTGGATGAACCCACATCAGCGTTAGATGTTTCTGTACAGGCAACTGTCTTACAACTACTTGAAAAATTGCGCAGAGAACTAGGGCTAAGCTACCTATTTGTCAGTCACGATCTTCACGTAGTAAAAATGTTAAGTCAGCGTATTCTTGTTATGAAAGAAGGGGAAATAGTGGAACAAGGAAAAACACAAGATGTAATGAGCTCTCCCCAGCATTTATATACCAAACAGCTTATGTCTTCTATTCCAAGCATTCAGGATAAAGAAACAAACCACAACATAGTTCCCTTAACTGCCTAACTCACTAAAACAAGACACGTTTATTACAACTTGAGCGTGCCTTGTTTTAATCTTATGAATTGACTTTTTAAGAGCCAAGCCGTTCAATGAAAGCTCTTTAATAAGTACAATGCGACCGAAGTAATGACTCACTTCATTCAAAAAAACATTCTCTGGATTGACGGTGGCGCCGCAGCTTTAGTGGGGCTAATCATATTGCTCTTATGCTCGTGGTTTACTAATTGGTATGGCATGCCCTTTTGGTTTGTTGCGTTCTTAGGGACCACTAACCTGGTTTATGCGTCTTATTCCTTACGTTTAGCCTTGGCTAAGTCTTTTTCACTCGCTGCTATTAAAGTGCTGGTTGCTGGAAATGCTTTTTGGGCCATACTTTGTGCAGGCTTTATTGTCTATTTCTTTGAGTCATCAAGTATATGGGGGAAGTTCTTTTTGGGCGCCGAAGGGGTATTTGTTATTTTACTGGCCATAATAGAATGGCGTTGCAGATATTCTTTAGCCGGCGTAACTGATGACGGGCAGACAAGGGGAATGTGATGACAATAGCAATCGAGCGAATATTAGAGTTTTGGTTTGGTCCCATGCAGAATGGCTGGCCTTGTACTAATAAGAACTCCATATGGTGGGGCGGTGGAGAAGTACTCGACCGGTCGATACAGCAAGAGTTTGGTAGCCTTTTACAACAAGCAGCGAATGATGAATTAGCTGCTTGGAAAGAAGAGCCCAAAGGCCGAATGGCCCTGATTATTCTATTAGACCAATTTTCGAGAAACATCTACCGTAATCAAAGCCAAGCTTTTGCGGCAGATTCCCTTGCTCAGAAGTATTGTTTGGAAGGCATTGAAATAGGCTACGATCAGACACTACAAACAGCCGAAAAGCTCTTTTTCTACTTGCCACTCGTTCATTCTGAAACCTTACCAAACCATGAAAAGGCCGTAACTCTTTTTTCCGAAGTGGTTGCTACGGCTCGCCCTGAGCATTATGAGCATACGACTAAATTTTTAGAAAGTGCTTATGAGCACAAAGCTATCATCGAAGAGTATGGCCGTTATCCGTACAGAAATAAGGTGTTGGGGCGTGTTTCAACCCCAGCTGAGATGGTTTATTTAGCGTCCAGCCCGAATACTTTTGGACAGGGTAAATAGAAAAGCTTGCCCTAACTTTAGGGCAAGCTTTTAAGCTTATATGATTTGGAAAACCTCTTCCGTTGGGCGGCGTGTTTTCTTCTTCCAGTTACCTTGTCCTGCTTTGCCAACAGTGACCATTAAAACAGGTATTAGGTCATCGGCTAGGTTAAATTCTTGCATTAGACGTTCGGCATCGAAGCCACCCACAGTTCCCGTGTCATAGCCTTTTGCCGCTGCGGCATAAACGAGGTTCATAGCGAGTAATGAACCTGAACGAACCGCTTCATCTCTTCGTAACTGAGCGCTATTGCTGTGGCTACTTTGCGCCATGTTGACCCATATTGTTTTGATATTTTCAGGAACGACTTTCTCGTCTACATCGCGCTGTAAAATAGTATCAAGGTGCTGGTAACCGTTTAGGTCTCCACAAATCAGGTAAGTTACGGATGCATCTTTAATCTGGTTCTGCCCGTACGCTGCTTCACAGGCTTTGGCTTTTGCCTCCATGGAAGACAAAGCAATAACTTGCCAGTTTTGTAAGTTATAAGCGGTAGGAGCTTGAAAACCATAATTCGCTATGTCTTTTATCTCACTTTCTTGCATATCAAATGAAGGATCGAAGAGACCTGTGGTTTTTCTGTTTTGAATTAAAGTTAATACGGTATTCATAATTTCACTCTGTTGAAAATGTTAAAAATGAAATAGTATCAGCTATATTGTTTACTGTTGGTGAACAGTGTTTTCTGAGATTTTTCATAACCGCTGATTTATATTCTGCTCAAATGATTATTAGGAGCAGAAAATGAAAATAGAATTCTTTCACGATGTAGTATGTGCTTGGTGTTATATTCAGTCGCCAGTGTTGAGAAAACTGTCCGAGAATTATCAAGTAGACATCATTCATCGGAACTTTATTTTGCAGAGAAACGATGAAGAAATGCGTCAGCGCTGGGGCTCTTTAGAAAGTGCTAAGCAGCAAATACTAAAACATTGGATGGCTTGTCGAGAGTTTGAAGGCAAGCCAGAACGCTTTAATATCGTAGGCATGCAGGAGAGCGATTTTTTATACCCTAATGGGCAACTGGCTGCCCAAGCAACCAAAGCGGCCGAGCTAATAAAAGGGCAAGCAGGCCATTGGGAAATGTTTGATACCTTACAAGTTAATCACCTTCAGCAAGCGAAAAACGTAGGGGAGATAGGCACGATATATCATGCGGCATCTCAATTGGGTTACGACATGAAAACCTTCCTCCAATGTATGCAATCAGATGAAGTTCAAGCAGCGTTAGATCATGACGCCTATTTAGCGTCGTTTTATCAGGTAAAATCCATTCCAACAATGATAGTGAACGGACAAGCGGCAATACGTGCAACAACGAAATACCATGACCTAGTAGCAAGCTTGCAAGCAATGAATCTGGTTGCGCGGAATTCCTAAATTTAAACTCATCGTTGGTTTCGTAGGCAGCTCAACGATGAAGGATTACCCTAAAGAGGTAGACGCTTTAATGGATAAACTAAGAGCATTAACTGTATTTCGACGAGTAGTGGAATTAGAAAGCTTTCAAGGAGTTGCCAAAGACTTAAAGTTATCGAAAGCAGCCATTACTAAGAATATAGCGGAATTGGAAAGCGCGATGGGAGTGCCTTTAATTAATCGAACCACCCGCCAATTCTCCGTCACTGAGGCAGGGCAGAAGTACTACCGAGAAGTGTGTGATGCCCTAGATACCTTAGACCAAGCTGAGCAAAACCTATTTTTCAACAAGTCCAGCAGTCTTGGTAAACTCAAGATAGGCGCTCCGTTATCTCTTGGGGTGACACTTATAAATCAGCTTATTTGTGCATTTTCAGACGCTTACCCAAATATCGCCATAGAAGTGGTCATGGATGATAAACAGCTAGACCTTGTTTCCCAAGGTGTTGATGTGGCCATTCGTGCTGCCGGAGAAATGGCAGACTCCAGCTTAAAATCTCGTAAATTGGCAGACTTAACTCGGACCCTGTGCGCTTCTCCACAATACTTAGCTCAGACAGAGGCAATTCACGCGCCAATGGACCTGCTCGCCCATCAATGCCTTGGTTATAGTTTGTCTTCATCCAATACTTGGTGTTTTAGCCAAGGCTCGGAAAAAGCAGAAGTAATTCCTAAAATGTCGAACTTCACTGTCAATAACAGCCTTGCCTTGGTGCAAGCTGCTTGTCGTCATAAAGGGGTGTTGCTCACGCTAGATCTATACGTGGATCAACAGCTTAACACAGGAGAGCTGGTGCAAGTATTACCCAACTGGCAAGCAGAACCTCGTGCATTATATGCAGTGTATCCGAGCAGCCGCACTCACTCTAAACTAGTGCGGCACTTTATCGATTTCTTACTTGATCAATTTGCTTCTTAATCTTGGTTCTCCTTGTTTTTTATTAGGTAAAATAATGAGATACAAAGAAACGAGCACTAAAATAACGCCACTAATTTGAATGAGATTTAGCGACTGTCCAAGCGCTAACCAACCAATACAAATAGCGCTGAGAGGGCTTAAAAAGCCTAATGAGCTAGACACATTCAAAGGTAAGCGTTTTACTCCATTGAACCATAGTGAATAAGCAATTATCGCTCCGAAAACACTTAAATAAGCATAACCTAGGAGGTTTCGAGTGTGGATTTCACTGGGGTAATGATCATAAAAAGGCGATACGATCAGCAACACAATTCCACCAAATACCAGCTGATAACCAGTGAAGGCATAAATATTCAGCTTATTTGACCATTCCCTTGAAAGGAAGGTGCCTAAAGACATAGATACAGTGCCTACCATTGCGGCACCGATTCCGATGAGATTCCAAGCAGAGCCGTTTTGTAAAAAAATCAAACACATTCCCATAAAAGCACTGGCCAGCATAAATAGCTTACGTGGTGCAATGACTTCACCTTTCACAATAAACGCCAGTAGAACCACCAAGGCAGGCTGAATTGCGCCCACTAAAGCGGCTAATCCCCCAGGCAAATTATAAGCGGCGATAAACAGCATGCCTTGAAATAACGAAATATTCAGTACAGAAAGCACCAGCATTTTAATAAACTGATTTTTTCCTAACCTTTCACCAAATAGCGCAAGTAACACTAACCCAGCAGGCAAACAGCGAATAGCGGCAGCCATAAAAGGCTGGTTTGGCGGAAGAAACTCAGTGGTAACAAAATATGTACTACCCCAAATAATGGGCGCAAGCGCTGTTATAAAAACGAGATAAAAAGACTTCACGGTATTCTCCGTAGTAAATAAAAAAGAATTATCCCGTTAAGGTATTTATCAGCACAACGAAAACCGAGTGAATTGAGAGTTTACTCAGTGTGCAAAAATAGGGCTGGTGGCGAGAGGCAGCGGGTTAGAAAAGAATGAAGTCCATTATTATGGGGCGTTCGATTGTACAACAAATACTCGATTTATAACGGCTTAAAAGATATAGTCGAAAAATAACAAGGAGTAACATATGGAATGGAACCAGCGCTATTGGCTGATCGAACTACTGGTTTATTGGGAAGGGCAAGTCAATACTACACCTCTCATAAAGGCTTTTGGTCTCAGCCGTCAAAGTGTCAGCAGTGACATTAAAAAATATCTCACAGCGTATCCCGACTCACTTCACTACTTGGCCGCCAAAAAGTCTTATCAAATCACGCCTAGTTTTACGCCAAAGTACATTAACCAAACGGTAGATGAATATTTTGACTGGTTGGAATATGGCAAGCTTCCCACCTTTCCTGTGAAAAACAAAGCGTCAGCACAACACAGAATAGAACCGCTTTCTCGTTATGTCTCTCCCACTGTTATGCGTCCATTGCTCAGAGCGGTAAAAGAGCAAGCTGCGGTGGATTGTGAATATCTTTCCGTTTCCAGTAGCGATCCTCAAGGACGCTTACTTTACCCACATTCCTTTGTAAAAACCGCTAATCGTTGGCATGTCCGTGCCTACTGCGACCTGCGACAACAATACCTCGACTTTGTATTAAGCCGCTTTCAAAGCGTGGAATACGATGGTAAAAAAGCCAACCACACACAGACCCAAGACGAACTCTGGAACACCCAAGTCAGCCTGATTTTTGCCCCAGACCCACGCCTTACAGACAAACAAAAACAAGTACTAGAAAATGACTACGGCATGGAAAAAGGACAGCTCACCTTCTCCACCCGCGCGGCATTAGTGAAATACACACTCGACGACCTGCAAATAAAAACCAAAATGCTCGAAGCTGATCCACAAGCGCAACAATTGGTATGTGTTAATTACAGCAACATAAAGCAATGGCTATTCGATGGCTAGTATTAAAAGAAGCCTCGTACCTGTAAAGAAGCTTTACATGTAGAAATTTACAGTGTTGTGCAGTGAACGTAAGCCGCGCAGAGTAAGGAAACATAGTTCAAATGAATGTGGAAAGGATAGGAAATGGAACAACAAGAATTTGCACCCTATTTCTACTACTGGGGCAAGGCACAGAAAAAAGAGTTGGGAGGTAAGGGGGGGCCTTATCATCTATTGCCTTATCACAGTCTCGATGTAGCTGCAGTGGGAAGTTTTCTACTTGCGCCTAATAGAGAATTGACGAAAAATATTGCCGCTTTGCTGGAGCTGGAGCCAGAAGAGGTCACTAAGTTATTTGTTTTTTTTCTTGCTCTGCATGATCTTGGTAAATTTTCCTCTGCCTTTCAGGCGTTATTTGATGATCCGACTGGCTATCTTTTTAAGGCCCAACCCAATCGACAATACGATGGTAAAGATTACCGACATGATTTACTGGGTTTGTATTTTTGGGATGCCATACGTGACTTGGATGAGTTATACCCAAGACCAGTAAAATACCATGAAGAGGGGGAGTGCTCACAAACCCTGATGGTGTGGATGGATTGTGTTTTAGGTCATCATGGTAAACCCATTGAGATTGCGAAATTCAAAGAGCTATCCCCTTTTATTGAACGGAAGAAAAACACCCCAACCGCG
Organism: Marinomonas epiphytica; assembly: GCF_054780655.1. Classification (NCBI taxonomy): domain Bacteria; kingdom Pseudomonadati; phylum Pseudomonadota; class Gammaproteobacteria; order Oceanospirillales; family Oceanospirillaceae; genus Marinomonas; species Marinomonas epiphytica. The sequence continues at coordinate 121,171 of NZ_BAAGVX010000004.1, read as the reverse complement.
ATCCAATTTGCCTTAGATGTATTGGCACTTATTCAACCTACTCTGCCAATGGACAAGCTTGTTGATGAGAATTGGCGTCAGCGCCTTAAAAGAGCAAGCTGGACATTGGCAGGCGTGGCTGTATTAGCCGATTGGCTTGGCTCAGATACAAATTACTTTGCTTACCATGCCCAACCCATGCCACTAGAAACCTACTGGGCGGATATAGCACTACCCAAGGCTAAGCAGGCCGTAGCCGAGACAGAACTTGGCCGTCAATTTGCGGCGGCGCCTTTTCATTCGATTCAACAACACTTTGGCTTTACGCCAACGCCTTTACAGCAATGGGCGCAAGAGGTGCCGATTGATGACAGCCCACAATTATTTATTCTCGAAGATGTGACAGGGGCGGGTAAAACCGAAGCGGCACTGGCCCTAACGCATCGGCTGATCGCCGCAAATGCCGCCGATGGTTTTTATTTTGGTTTGCCAACGATGGCGACTTCCAATGCCATGTACAAAAGGGTGTTGGATAGCTACCACATGATGTTTCAACAGCAAGAAGGTGCACCGAGTATTGTATTAGCTCACGGTGCACGTGATATGAATGCGCTATTTCAAGCCAGTTTGTTGCCCACATCTGATACGGAAAAAGACTATTCCACAAGTGATCAAACCGCCACGGCCCAATGCAATCAATGGTTGAGTGATTCTCGTAAAAAAGCCTTATTAGCGCCAGTGGGTGTGGGCACCATCGACCAAGCCTTGTTAGCGGTTTTACCGCGTCGTCATCAATCTTTGCGCTTGTTGGGGCTGCATCGAAAAGTGCTGGTGTTTGATGAAGTACACGCCGCCGATGAATACATGTTTGAATTGCTGGAAAGCTTGTTGTCTTTGCATCTGAATCATGGCGGCAGCGCCATTTTATTAACGGCCACCTTGTCAATCGAGCAACGGCAGCGACTAGCCAGCATCTGGTTGAGAGAAGCGCAACATGCTCAGCTCACACCACAAAATCGCCATTTTCCTTTAGCCACCAAGGTATCTTATTCGGCTCTCAACTCAACGGCGCCAGAAGCTGCATCATGTTTAATTGAGCACGAGTTAGAGAGTCGAGCCGATGTGAGTCGCTTTGTGGCTGTCGAACATATTGATAATGAAGATGTTGTTATCAACCTGATTGAGGAAAAAGCGAGCCATGGCGAGTGTGTGGTGTGGGTGAGAAACTCAGTGGAAGACGCCTTGCAAGCCTATGAAAAAGTCTCAAGCCGCATTGCCGACCCAGATAAAGTACTGCTATTCCATAGCCGCTTTATGTTGGCGGATCGCCAAGAGATAGAGCACAAAGTGCTGGCGTCTTTTGGCAAAGGCAGCCAAGCAAGTGATCGAGCCGGAAAAGTACTCATCGCCACGCAAGTCTTTCAAGAAAGTTTGGATGCTGATTGTGATCTGATGATTAGCGATATTTGTCCCATTGATGACCTGATCCAGCGAGCCGGACGATTACACCGCCACACCCGTAACGCAGAAAGATGCTATCAGGCAGGTGTTGAGGATGCCCGCTCTGCGCCTGTTTTATTTCTGCATGGGCCAAGTTGGTCAGACACCCCAGCGACAGACTGGCTAGCAAAGAATTTTCGCAACACCCAATTTGTGTATCAATCACCCGGCCGTTTGTGGTTAGGCGTGAAAAAATTAAGAGAGCTGGGTGGTATTAAGATGCCGGAGCAAGCTCGGGATTTAATTGAAGCAGTGTATTCCCCGGAGGCTTTTACACACATTCCTCCTAACCTTGAATCAAAAGAAATAGAAACCGTTGGCAATGAATATAAAAAAGCCAGCAAAGCAAAATTTAATAGTTTGAAATGGCAAGCCCATGGCTACAGCCACAATAGCCACGCCTACTGGTATGAAGACGACAGCGATATCAGTACACGCCACAGTGAGATCGAAACCACGAATGTGCTGCTGGTAAAACGCGATAGTAATAATGCACTAACGCCGCAGGTGGAACAGGCAAAACATGCGGTGCCATTAAGCACAATCAAGCTTTCAAAAAATAAATACGCGGCTAAGTTGGTTGCCTTACCTGAGGCAGAACAAGAGGAGTTTATTCAACGCTATCCCGCTGCCAAGTATCTACAGCTTTGGTTGCCGGAAAGTGATGGTCAGTTTGAATACAGTGAGAAATTTGGTTTTAAAGAAACGAATGATAGGGATGTGTTATGAATATAGTTAAAGATCCTTGGTTACCCATGCGGTTGCAAGATGGTTCTGAGCAGGTGCTGTCGATCAGTCAGATCTGTCGGGCAGATGTGGTGGACTTTGCTTTACCACGAGCGGATTTTCAGGGGGCGGCCTATCAGTTTGCTATTGGTCTGTTGCAAACCGTGTTTGCCCCGAAGAATCAGTCCGAGTGGGTGAAGCATTTTATGGAAACACCAACTCAAGCTAGCCTAGAGCAGGCTTTGCAAAAAGTGGAACACGCCTTTCATAGCGAAGGGGATGGCCCACTGTTTATGCAAGATTATGATTTATTAGCCGAGCAAAAGCCGACCACGGTCGCGGGTTTATTAATTGAAGCCCCCGGTGAAAACGGCATTAAAAATAATACCGATCATTTTATTAAACGTGGCATAGGCGAGCAGATGTCCTTAAGTATGGCACTGTTAGCGCTATTTACCTTGCAAACCAATGCGCCATCTGGCGGTGCTGGACATAGGGTTGGGCTGAGAGGTGGTGGGCCATTGAGCAGTGTGGTATTACCTTCCATTGCTGCGGCGACCTTGTGGCAAAAACTCTGGTTGAACGTGATTAACCGAGAAACTTGGCGTTATGACGAACCCGATTTTACCGATGGTTCTGTGTTCCCTTGGTTAGCGGCAACGCGCACCAGTGAAAAGAAAGGTTCTGAAATTTACGCCGACAGTGTGCATCCGCTACACATGTTTTGGGCCATGCCTCGCCGTATTCGTTTAGAGGTGCAGGAGCGAACAGGGGAGTGTCAGATATCTGGTCAACAAGTGACAAAATTAGTGGCGGATTATCGCACCCAAAACTATGGCCATAATTATTCTGGCCAATGGTCACACCCACTGACGCCTTACAAAGGGGACCCCAAAAAGCCCGACGCTGAATGGTTATCTGCCAAGGGGCAACCCGGTGGCATCCATTATAAAAGTTGGGATGCCTTAATCTTTTCGAGCAAAACCTCCGCCCAACACTGTGCTGCGGTAGTCGAGCATTTTGAAGGGCTTGCTTTTCATAACAAAAGAGCGTTTAAGAATATACGCCCTCGTTTATGGGTATTTGGTTACGACATGGACAATATGAAAGCTCGCTGTTGGTACAGTACCACCATGCCCTTATTCCAGTTTGACCCGCAAGATCAAGATAGACTATTGGGTGAAGTAAAGGTTTTGCAGAAGCTTTCTGGCGATGCGCTTTGGCATTTACGTACCCAAGTTAAAGCCGCTTGGTTTGAGCGCCCGGGTGATGCCAAAGGAGACATGTCGTTTATTGATATGGAATTCTGGCAACGCACCGAACCCCTGTTTTTTACCGCCATTAGCCAGCTCATGACAGCGGTGGCTAATGATAGTGAAACTTTACCTACTGAAACCGCGCAAGACTGGCTGAAAAAACTGCAAATGACCGTAATGGATTTGTTTGATGAGTATGCTTTGTCAGAGCTGATTTCAGAACGCAGTATGGAAAAAAGAATCACCGCCAGACGTGCTTTAGCCGGTTGGATATACGGCGGCAAAGACATTAAAAAATTTAAAACCGACTACCACATTGAGCAAAAAGAAATAACTGAAAAGGAGGCAAACTAATGGATAACCGAGACTACTTATACATAGTCGAGCGCTGGTGGCAAAGCATGTTTTTGTCGGAAAGCGAATTAAAAGCAAAGCATATTTTTGCTGCACCTACGGCCTTTAAAGCGGAATTAAAACGCTGCCAATCAGCGGATGACGCCATGCTGTTGGCGGGCTTTCGTGATTTGTGGGTGAGCTTGTTAGATAAGGGCTTACAAACAGAGTTAGAAACCTCATCCAAGCCTAAGCAAAGTAACATGCTAGAAGCATGGGCGACTGTGGCGGCAGTGTTAGTACACATTAAGCACGATAACAGTGAAAAGCTGGCGGTACAAGCAGGCAAAAAACTCGATAAAGAGGGTAAAGCCGCTGATAAATCCATTGTCAGTGAATTACGCTTTGCCAAGTTACAAGATGCTCCCAACCCTAAAGATTTCCTGCTTCGTATTCGTCGGATGGTGCAACAGCTTGATGGAAAAGTATCCCCTACCAAGGTAGCCGCCGACATACTGCAATGGTTCGATGAGTTTTATGCCTTCCAACCACGCAAAGCTGACAAACGTATTAGTGTGCAATGGGCGATGGACTACTATCGTTCTGCCAGTCTTAAAGTAAAAACATCTAAATAAACGACCAACTAAAAGGAAAATTTCATGAGTCAATTTATTCAACTACATCTGTTAACGTCTTATGCGCCATCTAATTTAAATCGTGATGATTTGGGCAGACCCAAAACCGCCAAAATGGGCGGCTTTGATCGCTTGCGTGTCAGTTCGCAAAGCTTAAAAAGAAACTGGCGTTGTTCAGAGTTATTTGAAGAAGCCATGAGCGATAACTTAGGTAAACGCACTAAGCGTTTTGGTCTGCAAGTGTTTGAACTGCTAAGTGAAAAAGGCGTACCAGAGAAAAACGCGACAAAGTGGGCAGGGGAAATTGCAGGGGTATTTGGCAAGCTGAAAAAGGATTCCCTTGAAATAGAACAATTGGCGCATATCAGCCCAGAAGAACAAGCCGCCGCTTTTGCACTGGCGGAAACCTTGGCTGCGGAAAACCGAGCGCCAGAAAAGGAAGAGAAAGATTTATTACGCCAAAATCAAAGTGCCGTCGATATTGCGTTATTTGGTCGCATGTTGGCCTCCAGCCCGGCCTTTAATGTGGAAGCCGCTTGTCAGGTAGCCCATGCCCTGAGCGTACATAGTGTGATAGTGGAAGACGATTACTTTACCGCTATCGACGATTTAAACGATGGTAAAGAAGACTCTGGCTCGTCACATATAGGTGAGTCCGGTTTTGCTGCTGCCTTGTTTTATAGCTATATCTGCATCAATAAAACCCAATTGATTGAGAACTTAAATGGTGACGAAACCTTGGCAAATAAAGCGATTCAAGCGCTAACAGAAGCTGCCGTAAAAGTGTCGCCAAAAGGTAAACAAAATAGTTTTGCTTCCCGCGCCTATGCGAGCTATGTGCTGGCAGAAAAAGGCGAATACCAACCCCGTTCCCTATCTGCGGCGTTTTTAAAACCTGTTGCTGGTGAAGATCAAGCAGAAGTCGCCATTAAGGCATTGAATAAACAAGTAGAGAACTTCGATAAGGTTTACGGAGAATGTGCCGCAGAGCGTTATGCGATTAATGCGGTAAGTGGCGAAGGTACCTTTGCTGAACTGAGCAACTTTGTAGCCCAGTAGGAGGCAATATGAAGGACTATTTAGTATTTCGTCTCTATGGCCCCATGGCAAGCTGGGGGCAACCGGCTGTTGGTGGCGATAGAGCTACGGCCAGTGCACCTACTCGCTCGGCTATTCTTGGTTTATTGGGTGCCGCCTTGGGAATAAAGCGAGATGACGCCGCTCAGTTGGATAGATTGAGAGATCAAGTGCAGGTTGCTACTAAGCAAGTTACGCCGACTAGTTTGTTGCGCGATTACCACACTAGCCAAGTACCATCCCGTAATAACAAGTATGTGTACCGCACACGCAGGAATGAGCTGATTGATGAGGTAAAAGATAAACTCAACACGGTACTTTCCACCCGAGATTATCGTTGTGATGGCGTTTGGACGGTAGCGATTTCATTGACACAAGCAGCGATAGATGATTCCGCATCACTAAGGTTAGAACAGCTACAGCAGGCATTACTGAAACCAGTGTATGTGTTGTCACTCGGTCGAAAATCTTGCCCGCCAGCAGCTCCCTTACTGCCTGTGGTGTTGGATAACGTCAGCTTAAAAGAAGCGCTTGATGTAGACTTTCCTAGCATTTTGGATGTTGATAATCCCCAGTTGGATACCATTTGGCTACGTCCTGCCAAGCTAGCTACCTATATGTGGGAAGGCGAGGCGGACGAATTTGACGGAGAAAGTGTGCTGACAACGCACCCTTGGAATGACCCGATTAGCCGTGATCGTTGGCAGTTCCAACAGCGTACTCAGCATCAAATCACACTCCAGCAACATACCCGTAAGGAGGCCTAAATGTATTTATCAAAAGTATCTTTGCAATCCTCTCAACAGGTGCATCAATTACTGCTGGGGTTTGGTGATAAAGGCGTGTATTCCGACCACCAAATCTTGTGGCAGCTTTTTGCTGATCAGTGTCAAGAGGGCGAAGAACGTCCCTTCTTGTTTCGTGAGGAGCAAGCGGCCAATGGCAAGTCCAATTTTTATGTGCTTTCAACCATTGCGCCTAAGATAGATTCCAGTGTTTTTAATGCGCAGAGTAAGGCTTTTACACCTCAGCTCCATCAAGGGCAGCGGCTTAGCTTTAAACTCAAAGCCAACCCTACGGTATGCGTAACAGATAAAACAGGAAAATCCAAACGATGTGATGTCATGATGCACGCCAAATACACGGCCAAAGAACAAGGCATTAAGGATAAAGGCGTCATTCAGGACTTAATGGAACAAGCGGCACAAGAATGGCTGGCTAACCCTAAGCGGTTATCTGATTGGGGCTTTACCTTGGACTTTCTGCCAGAGGTTCAGGCCTACCATCAGCACACTACCCATAAGGGAAAAAAGCAAAGTAAAAAGGAGAAAATTCGTTTTTCCAGTGTGGATTATCAGGGGGTACTTACTGTACAAGAGCCAGACAAATTTGTGGCGCAATTAGCCAAAGGCTTTGGTCGGTCAAAAGCACTGGGTTGTGGCTTGATGCTGATTAGGTCTTTATAGCGAAAACATACTTTCTTAAGGAGAAGAAAAATGAAATTACAGGTCTTAAAGCAATCCATTTCAACCACCACCAAGGACGGGGTTGAATACATTTGTATTACCGATATTGCTAAACATAAAAACCCTGATAGAACCGGAGTAGTTATTGGTAATTGGTTGCGTAATCGCAATACGATTGAGTTCTTAGGAGTTTGGGAGCAATTGAATAACGCTGATTTTAATGTCATCGAATTCGATGACATTAAAAAAGAGGCCGGTCTTAACAGCTTTACACTCACCCCCAAACAATGGATTGAGTCGACAGGTGCTATTGGGCTGATTTCAAAAGCAGGTCGCTATGGTGGCACGTATGCCCAAAAAGACATTGCATTCGAATTTGCCAGTTGGATATCGGTCGAGTTTAAGTTGTATTTGATTAAAGAATTCCAGCGTTTGAAAGAGCAAGAGTTTAAACAGTTAGGCTGGGATATTCGGCGTAACCTCGCCAAAGTGAATTATTTTATTCATACAGATGCGATTAAAGAAAACCTCATTCCAGACACCTTAACACCACAACAAGTGCAACAGGTTTATGCTAATGAAGCCGATGTGCTAAATATTTCGCTATTTGGTATCACCGCTGAACAGTGGCGTGAAGCTTACCCAGAGTTAGATGGCAATATTCGAGATCATGCCAATGTTCATCAATTGGTTTGTTTAGCCAACCTTGAATCGCTTAATGCCCATTTTATTGATCAGGGGTTATCGCAAGCAGAGCGCCTTATAAAGCTAAATGCCCTTGCGATTCGGCAAATGGGCATCTTTACAGACAATGAACTGACCATACTATCCCATCAGGAGGGGAGCTAATGGCGGGGTTTATTCCTTTAAAGCCCATTCCAATTAAGGACCGTAATTCCATGGTGTTTGTTGGAATGGGGCGTATTGATGTGCGAGACGGTGCCTTTGTGGTGATTGACGAGGTCAACGGTGAGCGGATGCATATTCCAGTGGGTTCGATTGCCTGTTTGATTCTAGAGCCAGGAACACGCATTAGCCATGCAGCCATTAAGCTCGCGTCTACCACTGGCACACTGATTATTTGGGTTGGAGAGGCAGGCGTAAGGCTTTATTCCGCTGGTCAGCCAGGCGGAGCCCGCTCCGATAAACTCTTGTATCAGGCACAGCTTGCACTGGATGATTCCCTGCGTTTGAAAGTAGTGCGTAAAATGTTTGCCATTCGTTTTGGTGAAGAAGCACCGCAACGTCGAAGTGTGGACCAACTACGTGGCATAGAAGGGGCGCGTGTTCGTCAAACCTATCAAATGCTAGCTAAGCAATACAATGTGCAATGGAATGGTCGTCGTTATGATCCTAGAGACTGGGAAGCAGGCGATAAGGTCAATCAATGCCTTAGCGCTGCGACTGCCTGTTTATATGGCGTAACCGAAGCGGCAATTTTAGCTGCTGGTTATGCTCCAGCTATTGGCTTTTTACATACGGGTAAGCCACTCTCCTTTGTGTATGATATAGCTGACTTGATCAAATTTGAAACTGTCGTCCCTGTCGCTTTTAAAGTAGCGGCAAATTCACCTCACCAACCTGATAAAGAGGTTCGAATTGCTTGTCGTGAAGCTTTTCGCACTGAAAAAGTTCTGAAAAGGTTAATCCCACTTATCGAAGAGGTGTTGGCTGCTGGAGAAATCGTCCCGCCACCGCCACCAGAAGAATTTCAACCGCCTGCAATTCCAGAGCCAGAGCCAATCGGTGACACTGGCCACAGGAGTAAATAATTATGTCTATGCTGGTTGTGGTTACAGAAACGGTGCCTCCTCGGTTAAGAGGGCGTTTAGCGGTTTGGTTATTAGAAGTGCGTGCAGGTGTTTATGTGGGTGATGTTACCCGACGAGTACGAGAAATGATCTGGGAACAAGTTGAAACATTGGCAGAAGAGGGGAATGTGGTGATGGCATGGGCCACCAACACCGAATCGGGCTTTGACTTTATTACCTATGGTAGTAACCGCAGAGTGCCGATTGATTTAGATGGTTTACGACTAGTGAAATTCGCGCCGGAAAGTAACTAGAGTTAGGGTTAATTGCTCTTTAAAAAATGGTAAAAAAGTTAAGGGGATATTTTCTCTTATAAAACAATACTCTACAATTAGAGCGTTCCCCGAGCACACGGGGATAAACCGTATTGGTTTTGCTTGCGTGGGCATTTGTAACTGCGTTCCCCGAGCACACGGGGATAAACCGACAAATCCCCAAAGACTCATGGTTGTATGGATGCGTTCCCCGAGCACACGGGGATAAACCGTGTAGTCCCAGATCCACCAAACAAATCAAGGAGCGTTCCCCGAGCACACGGGGATAAACCGCCAACCAGCGCATCATATTGCATATATATCGTGCGTTCCCCGAGCACACGGGGATAAACCGGTCAATCCAAACAACACAGTCAACAAGCTCACGCGTTCCCCGAGCACACGGGGATAAACCGTTTCCAGATATAACATCTGGCAGTCGTCCAGGGCGTTCCCCGAGCACACGGGGATAAACCGGTTTTTCATTTCGTCAATGGCATCGGCCATGAGCGTTCCCCGAGCACACGGGGATAAACCGGCATAAATAAAGCGTTTTCGGGGTAGGTGATGGCGTTCCCCGAGCACACGGGGATAAACCGCATCAAACTGCTCTGGCTTAAAACAGTTGGTCGCGTTCCCCGAGCACACGGGGATAAACCGCTGGTTAAAATTCCCGCTTTCATGGCGGTAAAGCGTTCCCCGAGCACACGGGGATAAACCGGCATTATCGACTTTGATACAGGCACAATGGAAGCGTTCCCCGAGCACACGGGGATAAACCGCAGCTAGGTAGCTGCAAATTTTGCGGCGAGCCGCGTTCCCCGAGCACACGGGGATAAACCGCTTTTCGAGAATTATCAGTAACATTTTTGATCGCGTTCCCCGAGCACACGGGGATAAACCGTAAAATTTTGGGGTAAGGTACCTCCTCGTTCCGCGTTCCCCGAGCACACGGGGATAAACCGTCCATAACGGCACATCGCCTTATATTTCTAAAGCGTTCCCCGAGCACACGGGGATAAACCGGTTATTGCAGGTGATTCATTTGTACTTGAGCAGCGTTCCCCGAGCACACGGGGATAAACCGGGGATTTCTTATAATGGTTTACATTGCTTACGGCGTTCCCCGAGCACACGGGGATAAACCGCATTAGTTGACCATTGATAGTAATGCTCATTGGCGTTCCCCGAGCACACGGGGATAAACCGGACATCTACAAAGAGCTAGGCATTACATGGAGGCGTTCCCCGAGCACACGGGGATAAACCGGCCAGTCCTCGTTTGATTCAGCTATCTTGCCGGCGTTCCCCGAGCACACGGGGATAAACCGGGATCACGATTAACGTCCTTTTCAGATCATGAGGCGTTCCCCGAGCACACGGGGATAAACCGTCTTCCACACTGTCCATGTTCATAGCGAATTCGCGTTCCCCGAGCACACGGGGATAAACCGGGTGCTGGAATTGTTCTTATTGCTCTTACTGTGCGTTCCCCGAGCACACGGGGATAAACCGATGCCTTTATCAAGCACTACTTGACAGCCATCGCGTTCCCCGAGCACACGGGGATAAACCGTAGTCGTAGCTGTGCTGAGTCCATATCAACAGGCGTTCCCCGAGCACACGGGGATAAACCGGTAACCTTGACCAATTAAATACTTCTTCATAAGCGTTCCCCGAGCACACGGGGATAAACCGCTTCCATGTGCTCCTTGTCACCCTTAGTTCCAGCGTTCCCCGAGCACACGGGGATAAACCGACTGTCTACAATAACGCTAAAGACCTACTAACGCGTTCCCCGAGCACACGGGGATAAACCGGCTTTCAATTTGATGTTGTTCGCCGCTTTCATGCGTTCCCCGAGCACACGGGGATAAACCGGCTTAATTATTCCTGAGAGGCATCAGGAGAGGGCGTTCCCCGAGCACACGGGGATAAACCGCTATGGATTTTTCACGTTCTATGGCTAATACTGCGTTCCCCGAGCACACGGGGATAAACCGTGAAAACTAATTATCTCTCTACCGTTTCTCTAGCGTTCCCCGAGCACACGGGGATAAACCGATGCCGCGCATGGCAAAGAGCTTGTTGTGTGTGCGTTCCCCGAGCACACGGGGATAAACCGGTTAAACATGTCCTGAAACAAGCACTAACCGAGCGTTCCCCGAGCACACGGGGATAAACCGCAAACCGCGCCTTTTTAGAAAGTTGGGAAGCAGCGTTCCCCGAGCACACGGGGATAAACCGTATCTACGTTGCCTGCGGTGGAGGTGTCACAGGCGTTCCCCGAGCACACGGGGATAAACCGTTGGCCCGCTTAACTCATAAGGGGGTTTTATGGCGTTCCCCGAGCACACGGGGATAAACCGCGGCTATGGCGGTAGGTAAATTGGTGTCTGAGGCGTTCCCCGAGCACACGGGGATAAACCGACCTGCTTTGCTATATTGCAGATGGTAATGATGCGTTCCCCGAGCACACGGGGATAAACCGCCCTCTGACGCTAAAACAAAATACTGTATAAAGCGTTCCCCGAGCACACGGGGATAAACCGCTTCACCAACATAACCAATAAAAATATCCAATGCGTTCCCCGAGCACACGGGGATAAACCGTTGGGCATTTATGAACACCCCGAAAAAGAGGGGCGTTCCCCGAGCACACGGGGATAAACCGATTTGATGCGCCGATTGGGTGAGCTTGAGCGCGCGTTCCCCGAGCACACGGGGATAAACCGTTCATATGATTATTGGAATGTGTAAATCTTAAGCGTTCCCCGAGCACACGGGGATAAACCGCGTTTGCGCTACTGCGACGAATTAATAACAAAGCGTTCCCCGAGCACACGGGGATAAACCGTATCTTGATAGGGAGTTAGTTTGTCGAACCCCGCGTTCCCCGAGCACACGGGGATAAACCGGCGTCCCCACTAGCGTTAGGGGTTATTCTGTTGCGTTCCCCGAGCACACGGGGATAAACCGTAGTGTTATATAGGTAGCCATCAACGCCACTTGCGTTCCCCGAGCACACGGGGATAAACCGTTTGCCGTCTTGCTGACTCTGTAAACTGGTTCGCGTTCCCCGAGCACACGGGGATAAACCGTAAATATTTCTTCATCAATATCACCTGCCTTAGCGTTCCCCGAGCACACGGGGATAAACCGTGCACTTTCGATGGCTCCATAGCACTGCAATTGCGTTCCCCGAGCACACGGGGATAAACCGTGCTTCGATAAATGTCATGGCGTTTTCTTCCTGCGTTCCCCGAGCACACGGGGATAAACCGCCAGCATTCTGGCTTCTTCCGGCGGATGTTGAGCGTTCCCCGAGCACACGGGGATAAACCGTTCTTCAATTGATTCTGAAAAAACTTGAATAGGCGTTCCCCGAGCACACGGGGATAAACCGAGGCTGAGGCGCGTGGAGATGGCGCTGCAAAAGCGTTCCCCGAGCACACGGGGATAAACCGATTGATGAGCAGCGCTTTGGATTAGATGTTGAGCGTTCCCCGAGCACACGGGGATAAACCGGCCCATACCACCTGTTTGCTGTGTCACCTCTGGCGTTCCCCGAGCACACGGGGATAAACCATCGATGCGGGAATTGCCAAACATTTCAATTTCGCGTTCCCCGAGCACACGGGGATAAACCGGATCTGCTCGATCTGCCATTTCGAAATGGTTAGCGTTCCCCGAGCACACGGGGATAAACCGTCTTGAGTCATATTGCTGACAACAATCTGTTGGCGTTCCCCGAGCACACGGGGATAAACCGTGAACTAGAAGCGAAAATAGACGAGTATTTAGGCGTTCCCCGAGCACACGGGGATAAACCGTTATTGAAGCGTTAACGGTTGGCTCTAATGCCGCGTTCCCCGAGCACACGGGGATAAACCGCAGTTTAACAACATCGTTTCCCATACGTCGCCGCGTTCCCCGAGCACACGGGGATAAACCGGCTTCCAGCGCTATTTCAAAGACGGTTCTTGGGCGTTCCCCGAGCACACGGGGATAAACTGCGTAATTTAGTTGATGAACATATCGCATTGGAGCGTTCCCCGAGCACACGGGGATAAACCGCATTAGCGCGGTAAGTGCCGCTGAAACGGCAAGCGTTCCCCGAGCACACGGGGATAAACCGATTTCCTGCTCTATATCCGAAACAGTCTCCTGGCGTTCCCCGAGCACACGGGGATAAACCGAAATGGAGCAACTGCGAATAGAGTTTCAGGAAGCGTTCCCCGAGCACACGGGGATAAACCGCTACTTCATGCGGGATACGTTGAAAATCACATGCGTTCCCCGAGCACACGGGGATAAACCGTCAGAGATCGAATCCCCTAAACCATCGACCTCGCGTTCCCCGAGCACACGGGGATAAACCGTTTACAATCGCGCTCCTCACCGACGATGATCAGCGTTCCCCGAGCACACGGGGATAAACCGCGGATGCTATTGGTTTTTTTGCAGCCGCTCAGGCGTTCCCCGAGCACACGGGGATAAACCGGGGATTTCTTATAATGGTTTACATTGCTTACGGCGTTCCCCGAGCACACGGGGATAAACCGAACATGCGTGGTATGCAAGGTAAGGTCATCATGCGTTCCCCGAGCACACGGGGATAAACCGTGGTTGTTACTTTTCGCGCTGGCCGTGTTTGGGCGTTCCCCGAGCACACGGGGATAAACCGGCTCCACGCTCAATCCAGTCACTATTATACCTGCGTTCCCCGAGCACACGGGGATAAACCGAAATATTTCCAGAACCATGATTAAATCCAATGGCGTTCCCCGAGCACACGGGGATAAACCGGCGGTAAGGGCACTAAAAAGCCGTCTCAAAAAGCGTTCCCCGAGCACACGGGGATAAACCGCGCAGGCACAGTGCTTGTCTCGGTGCTTTCAAGCGTTCCCCGAGCACACGGGGATAAACCGTGAGTATTTGAGCAGACACGTCAAACGGCGGAATACCCCCCTAGCACATGGGTTAAGTCAGTAGACCATCTGTTCTTTATCCCCCTTAAACTCCCTTAAATACACCGTTGAGCAACGCTGGAGACTTGCCATAAATGATTTTGGAATGGACAAGAAAGAGTTCGCCGGTTGCTATGGCATCAGAAAGGGCGTTGTGGGCAAGGTAGGGGGGGAGTTGGTGGCTTTCTCTTACGCTGGCGAGTTGGTAATCGCCTGTGCCAGTGTCGTTTTTATTGCGTAGTAAGGACTTTTCTATAACCAGGGTATCCAGCCAAAGTAGCGGCAGTGGTGGTAAGCCGTAGTGTTTTTTCACGTAGTGATCTAGGAAGGCTTTTTCTATTACGGTTCCGTGAGCAATAAGAATTTTGCCTTTCATAGCGCAAAAGAGGGCTTCCATTGCCTGCTGAAATGGCAACCCGTTAGACAACATTTCTGGCACTATGTGGTTGATGACCGCAGCTTCTGCTTTTACATGTTTTTCTGCCTGAATATAAGTATGGGTTGAGGTACGAATATCGACTTTTAAGTCGTTAATCTCTAAGTAGCCAATGCTTAAAATACGGTCTGATTCTGGGTTTAGCCCTGTGGTTTCAAAGTCAAATACTAAGAAATTTAACTCTTTTAACTTGGCCTCAGGCGCAGGGTAAGGAAGGCTTAATGCTTCCTTTAAGTGGTCAGGCAGAGGCTGTGAAGCAAGGTAGGCTGCACGTTTTTTTTCTAGCTGTGCAATGGGGTGGAATCGGTTAAGCAGTTTTTTCATTACTTACACACCACTGAATTTGAGTTTGGCTGCATCTTGAAGGTTCGAAATGATTCGAAAAGCATCTTTCAGGTGGGCGCGTTCAAAACTGCCAAAAAAGTGTGGGTCAATATTGTTACCTGCTACTTCACCTTGTTTTAAAGCTTCAAATTGGTGGGCATAGCGTATTTGGTTAATAAACCGATAGGCGCCAGTAATATTTTGAAAAGCGTCTTCGCTGAGAATGCCTTTTTTAAATGCATAGCGAAAGCGCTCTTCGGTATTGGTGGAATGGCACCCAACCGATAAACCGTAAATACGAGCCAGATCAACCACCAGGGTTATGGCATATCGTTTAATGTTTAGGGTGTTGCTATTCTCACCGCCTTTTTCGAGCACTAGGCTATTAAAAATACCCAGTGGCGGGTTGACTGAAACTGCATCACTGATCAAGGTAGCCAGAAAGTTTTTATTCTGATTAATGAGCTTATACAAATGTTGTTGAAGCTTGTCGCAGAAGGCTTGCTCTCCATAAATGCAGCGAGTTTCTAAAAATACACTGGTGTTGAGTAGGGTCTCATGGTCGGGCTGGGTGACCCATTTTGTGTAATAGTGTTTCCAAGTATTCAGTTTCTGAAGCCACTTGCCGTTGGCCGCCATGAAGTTCCCCGGGCATAAGGTAAAGCCGCATTGTCCCAGTGCACCACATACAAAGTTAGCGAGGGTTTTAAAGTATCTCATGTCTGCCTCGATGGCGTTGTTATCGACTATGATTGCACTGTCTTGGTCAGAAGAAATATGAACCTCGTTACGGGCATGTGAACCTGCGACAATCCAAGCAAAGGCACAAGGGGCTTTACCAAACTTTTCTTCGGCAATTTGTATTAAGCGCTTGTTGTAGGCATCGTAAATCATGGCCATTACCTGGCCAATAATTTCAGAACGAACTTTTCCTTCAACCATGGCTTCAAAAATGGCTTGACGCTCTTGAGTCAGGTCAGAAAGCCCTTTAATCGTATTGGTGTGTTTGATTGTGTCGATTAAGAAAATCGCTTGAACGCGGTTTTTTTGCACCAGATGGGTCGTGGTTAATAAGCCATGTACCTGGTTACCGCTCACCACTGGAAGGCTGCGAATGTTGTTTTGCATCATTAACGAGGCAGCGGTAAGAACTAGGTCGTTTGGGCCAACCGTGGTGGGGGATTTAGTCATTACATCACTGATGGGTCTGTCTGTGCTGACCCCATCAGCAATGACCCTTTTGGTCATGTCGCGGTCAGTAATCAGGCCAACAATTCGGCCTTTGTTTTTCACCACAGCAGTGGATATACGCAGTACATTACGCATTTCGTGCGCCACTTGTTTAATGGTCATGTCCGAGGTAACTACCGCGGGAAAGCTCGTGGCAACTTCCGACACTTTTTTTACGAAGATCCCCTTATCATTGTCTGACCAAACCACATTAAGAGCATTTTGAATACGGATTTGCGCTTGGGAGGCAAAATGTTCAGCGTATTCAGGGTGTTGTTCTAGCAGTGTTTGTAGATCTTGGTGGGGAATTAAATAGAGCAAACTGGATTCAGCGGCAACGGCGGCGCTGTATTCGTCTTCGCCTACTGGGTTGTTGTCTTCTAAAAAGGTAAAGCCAAATAAATCTTGTGGGCCGAGCTTGGCGCGGAGCACCCCATTGCTTTTGCGTTGCTCCATTACGCCAGTACGAATGATGTAAAGATATCGTTTATCGTCTTCTGGATGAAAGTCTATTTGCTCGCCCCGGCTCAAGTAGCTAATGCTAACGCATTCAGCCAATTGGCGCTGCAATTCAGGAGGAAGCTTATCAAAAGGGTCGATCTGGGAAATAAATTCCAAAATGTTGGGGAGTAAAGATTGAACCATGCGCTTGTCCTATAGGGCGTATTTTTATTTGTATGACAATATAAGGCATTTTTAATCATTCGCCAAATAGACAGAAAGTCTAATAAGCTAATTTCGCTTTTCACCCCATGCTTTAGTATTTTGTTCTTTCTGAATGCAAGCGCTTGCTCTATAGTTGTTTTTTAGGTTTTCTCGGCAACGATAATTAGAAGGAATTAGTAATGAAATTTGCAGGTAAAACGTTAGTACTGGCTATGGGAATGGCCTTGTCTCAATGGGGCTTGGCAAGTGGACAAGCAGCCGACCAGTTTGACCCAGAAGCAGCCAGTGCCATAGAGCAGAAGCAGCTGGTAAAAGCGAATAAATTTATGGTAGCTGCAGCCAACCCCAAAGCAGTAGAGGCTGGTTATAAAGTATTGCAAAAAGGCGGTACAGTAATGGATGCCTATGTAGCGGTACAAACGGTGTTGGGTTTGGTGGAGCCACAGTCTTCTGGTTTAGGTGGCGGGGCGTTTGCTGTGTATTACGATGCCACTACGCAACAGCTTACTACTTTTGATGGTCGAGAAACTGCCCCGCAAGACGTTACCCCAGAGCTATTTCAAAACGCCGACGGCTCAACGATGAAGTTTTACGATGCAGTAATAGGTGGCCGTTCAGTGGGCACACCAGGTACAGTGGCCTTAATGCAAAAACTCCATGATGAGAAAGGCACACTAGCATGGGAAAGCTTGTTTGAGCCTGCCATAGAACTTGCGGAAAACGGCTTTGTTGTGTCTCCTCGACTGTCGTCTGCTATTGCTGCAACGCAAGACTCTTTGTCTAAATACCCTGCTACCAAAGCCTACTTTATGGACGTATCAGGCCAACCTTTGGCTACCGGCACTGTGCTAAAAAATAGACCTTATGCGCAAACGCTGAGGCTAATAGCTCAACAAGGAGCGGATGGTTTTTATCATAGCCATATCGCTCAAGACATTGTAGACACGGTACGTTCAGCCGCAGATAACCCAGGGCGTTTAGGGCTGAACGATTTTGCCTCATATCGAGTGAAAGAGCGGCCTGCGGTATGTATGCCATACGAGCAATTTGAGGTGTGTGGTATGGGGCCGCCTAGTTCAGGGGCGCTAACTGTCGGGCAGATTTTAGGCATTACTTCTCAGTTTGACCTGAAAAGTATGGGGCCAGACTCCGCACAAGCCTGGCAAATCATTGGAGATGCTTCCCGCCTTGCCTTTGCGGACCGAGGACGTTACATGGCTGATACAGATTTTGTTCCAATGCCAGAAGGCTTGCTTGACGCCGCGTATTTAGCTGAACGCGCTAAGCTTATTCAGCCGGGCAAAGCGTTAACAGAAGCAACTGCGGGTCAACCACGTTGGGAGAAGCGCCTAGCACTAGCGGATGATCAGTCCATTGAGTTTCCGAGTACCAGTCACATATCCATTGTGGATTCGCAAGGTAATGCCTTGTCGGTTACCACAACCATTGAGAATGGTTTTGGGTCACGTTTAATGAGCAATGGCTTTTTGTTAAACAATGAATTAACCGACTTTTCCTTTGCTTCTTACAAAGACGGCATGCCCATTGCCAACCGCATTGAGCCAGGTAAGCGCCCACGTTCTTCTATGGCGCCAACCATCGTTATGAAGAATGATCAGCCTTACATGGTGGTTGGTTCTCCAGGAGGGTCGCGCATCATAGGGTATGTTGCTAAAACCCTCATTGCTCATACCCAGTGGGGCATGGATGTACAAAGTGCTATTTCATTACCTAATATGCTAAATCGCTTTGGAACATTCGATGTGGAAAAAGGTTCGGCAGCTGAGCATTTAGTGCCAGCTCTTGAAGACATGGGCGTAAAAGTTTCGGTGCGTGACCTTAATTCAGGGTTACAAGGCATCGTGATGGAAAATGGCACCTTGTTAGGAGGAGCAGACCCACGCCGTGAAGGAACCGTGATGGGCGATTAAACAGCTCTTACTCTAAACTCTTAAACGGCTCTTTGGAGCCGTTTTTTTATGGTGACCTTTTGGCTCGCTGCTTTTACTATAGGGGGAGTTATGGCGTATTTAACACAAAAGGATGACCTGTGTTTTCTCTTTCATTAACCATTTTACCCGTATTTTTATTGTTACTAGTAGGGACCCTTTGCCAGCGTTTACGTTTTCCTATGGAGGGCTTTTGGTCAGGGGTAGATAAACTCAGCTATTGGGTACTGTTTCCTGCCTTGTTATTTCATAAAACCTCGCAGATTGATTTCTCAAACCCCTTGCTGGTCAATTACGCCTTAGTGCTTATTCTAGCTCTATTGTTTTGCTCTGGAGTTGTGTTGTTACTGGCTAAACTGACTCATGAGCCAGCGCCTGTGGCGTCGTCTATGTTACAAGCGGGAGTGCGCTTTAACACCTTTATTGTGTTGGCCTTGGCGGGTAGCCTCTATGGTAATGAAGGGTTAGTCATGGCGGCACTTGGTGTGTCGGTTCTTATTCCCGCTGTGAACGTGTTTTTAGTAGTGAGTATGGTATTAATGCATGGTCAGTCTAGTTCGTCTAATGGCCTGATTCGTTTGGTTACAGGGGCCTTAGTTCGTAACCCTCTGGTGATCGCGATTGCGTTAGGGAGTGCCAGCAATTTATTGGGCTTACCCCCCATATTGTTAGTTTCCGATGTGATCGCTATGTTGTCTCAAGCTGCTTTGCCAATGGTGTTGTTGGCGGTTGGGGCGAGTGTTCAGCTAGATGCTATTCGCTCGGTTGGGCGCTCTTTCGTACTGTCTTCCATTACCCGCTTTGCCATTTTTCCCGTGGTCATCGGTATGCTGTGCTGGGTATTGGGAATAAAGGGACTTGCTGCTCAAGTGGCTATTTTGTTTGGGGTGGTTCCAACCGCAACTTCGGCTTATGCATTAGCACGGCAGCTGGGTGGCGATGCCGAAAAAATGGCCGCTTATATTGCTTTGCAGACCATCTTGTCAGCGCTTACGGTTCCCTTCAGTGTCTGGTTAAGCCTGCAAGTGTTTGTCTAATTAGTTTTCCATTAGTGTTTTTTTTGAGGTGCCAATGCAACTAGATGAAAAAGATAAGAAAATCATAGCATTATTACAGTTAAATGCGCGTACCTCGCTGGCGGATATTGCTCGTCAAGTTTACTTAGCAAGATCAACTGTACAAGAAAGGATAAAGCGCTTAGAGCAAGCTCAAGTAATTGAAGGCTATTCTTTGAAGCTGAATACAGAACAATTGCAACAAACAGGTATTCTTAGCCGAGTAGTACTGAGTGTTAAGGCAGTTAACTTTAACAAGGTAATTGCCTCACTTGAGTTAATGAGTGAGGTAAGGTGCTGTGAAAGCATTAGTGGAAAATTTGATCTAATGCTGGAAGTTCATACTGGTACTCCAGATAAACTTGATCGACTAGTAGAAAGAGTTGGCGCACTACCCGGGGTAGAGCGCACCGAATCGAGTATTATTTTGCGTCGTTTTTTCGAACGAGCAATATAAGAAACGAACTAACTTACACAGTCTCTTAGCATTAAGCCTGCGATTTCTTTATAGAATTTAGCGCACACCATAGCGGTCATGCCATTAATGTCTCTAGTGGGGTTATATTCAACAATGTCTGCTCCAACTACAGGTACTTCAATACCTTGTAAAATGGTTAGAATTTCTCTCACACTTAGCCCCCCTGGCTCATGATGGGAAACGCCAGGCGCATAGGCTGGATCGAGTGCGTCTAGGTCTAACGATATATATAAAGGGCCTTCTAAATTCAACTTTTTACCCGTTTGCCAATTTTTCATTTCATGTACTTCCACTCCAAACTTATTGGCTTGGCTTTTTTGGTGGTCGTTTAAGGTGCGGATACCTACTTGAGTGAGTCTAGTGGCTAATTTGCTTTCCATAATACGGGCAAAGGGGCAAGCGTGGGAATGCTTATTACCCAGCAGAACATCGTATAAGTCTGGGTGAGCATCGAAATGCAAAATATTGAGTTTTTTGTATGTCTTAGCAAGTGACTTGATCAGAGGGTAAGTGATCGAGTGGTCGCCGCCAAGCGTTAAAATTTTATGACCTTGTTTAGTGAGCGTGTCGGCTTGTTTTTCAATTGCTTCAAATGCTTGGCTTTCAGAATCCCAGCGGACATCACCTGCAAAATGGATTTTAGGATTCTTTCCAACATTTATGCCCATTTCGGCGGTTGTGTTAGCAGAGCCATTATATATTGCATCACGAATAAGAGCAGGGGCTTGCGCAGGGCCTCGTAAATGAGAAGAGTTGAAGTCTAGTGGTACGTTAAGCACCGATAAAGCGGAGTAATTCATTGTAGCTGTCTCCATGTTAGTAAATATTAAATGGGAAGTATTTACGATTAATTTTTTGGTAGGTGCCATTATTCACAATATTGTGTATTGCTTGGTTGAATTTTTGTTTTAGGCTAGAGCCTTTTTTGACAGCTACAGCCACTTTGTCGTTAATGTCGATATCTTCGCCTTTGAACTCAAAATCTTGATTGTCTAGTGTCGATGAAAGCCAGTGATAAGCCGGAAATTTATCTGAAAGAAGTAGGTTTATTCGTCCTGCTTTGAGGTCAAGATAAGCTTGTTCTTGGGTATCGTATAACTTGAGTTGGGATTGCTCGGCATAATGCTCTTCCAAATATTGACTGGATACAGTGGAACGATAAGCTCCCAGTACTAAGCCAGTAAGTTGGTTCGCTTTAAAGTCAAAAGCTTGATCTTTTGGGCCTATGAAAGCTAGCACATTGGAATAATAGTGATCACTAAAGTCTACGACTTTTGAGCGCTCTTTGGTGACAGACATGGAAGAGATAACAGCGTCGAATTTGCCAACCTGCAAACCAGGTATCATACCATCCCAAGCTTGCGAAATGATTTTGCAATCGGCTTTCATTTCAAGGCAAAGGGCGTTGGCAATATCGACATCAAATCCGAAAAGTTCTCCTTGGGCATTTACCTCTGCAAAAGGTGCGTAAGAACCATCAATCGCGATACGTATTTTTTGTGCATGCAGTTGAGTGGAAAAAGCAGTACCTATTAATAGGCAAGTGGTAAGTAATCTCTTCATCGTTTATTCTCTTTTAGTTAGACGAAGAGTAAGTGTGGGGGAGTTTGTAGGCCGGTAACTACCTACAGATTAACTAAAATATTTATCATACCGTCGATTTGACGGCGAAAAGGCGTATTTTATTGTCGCTTGAGGTAAACATAGACAGAGTATCAGCCGGCATTAATTTACACCGGCTGAGAAAGTGAGATTAACTGTCTTTGTAGATGTTCTCATAAACGTGGTTAGTGGCTTCTACAAAACCGTCAACACTACCACAGTCGAAGCGCTTGCCTTTAAATTTGTAAGCCAGTACACAGCCTTCTTGGGCTTGCTGTAGGATAGCATCGGTAATTTGTACTTCGCCGTTACGGCCCGGTTCAGTGGTACGAATTTTTTCGAAAATATCTGGTGTAAGAATATAGCGACCAATGATGGCTAAGTTCGATGGTGCGTCTTCCTTGTTTGGTTTTTCAACCATGTCTGTCACACGGTAGAGCCCGTCCAACATGGATTCACCTTTGATTACACCATATTTGTGCACTTCATCTTCTGGCACTTCTTCAATGGCTACAATGGTGCAGCGGAACTGGTTATAGAGTTTAACCATTTGCGCCATCACGCCATCATCTTCACCGAAACATAGGTCGTCGGCAAGTACCACACCAAAGGCTTCGTCACCGATCAAGGGCTCGCCCGTTAAGATCGCGTGTCCTAGGCCTAACATGTTGTTTTGGCGGATGTAAGAAAAGTTGATGTTGTTCATCAAGTCACGAATACCTGCAAGATATTTTTCTTTGCTGGTTCCTGAGATTTGGTGCTCTAGTTCGTAACTCACGTCAAAATGGTCTGCGATGGCACGTTTGCCACGTCCTGTAACAAAAGTAACGTTACTAAGGCCTGCGGCAGCCGCTTCTTCAACACCGTATTGAACGAGTGGCTTATTTACGATCGGTAGCATTTCTTTCGGCATGGACTTGGTGGCTGGAAGGAAGCGCGTACCATAACCAGCAACGGGAAATAAACATTTACGAATCATTTTGCATCCTTAATATTTTTGCACTAAATAATGGCTGTCGTTTTAAAATACCAGCCATTTGTGACTATTTATATCATGTTTAGCACTTTTATAGTGCGTCAGTTTAAAGCAATTTTTGTGATATTTAATATCACCTTGGTTAAATCATCTACCACACCTGAATTGAGCTCATACCAGTGCCAGTACATGGGAACACTCAGGTGTCGATCAGGCAATAACGACACTAATTTGCCTGTAGATAGCTCATTTTTAACCTGTACCCTAGGGACTAAAGCACAGACTGTGCCACCCAAAACCAGCTGTACAAAGCCATGGGAAGAGGGATACCAGTGGCAGTTGTCACTATTTTGAGCTACACCAAGGCACTCTTTTTGGTATTGGCTCCAAAGGTCATCGTGCTTATCGAATGTTAAAGAAGGTGCTTGAGCTAGGCTTTGAATGGTTATTTGGTTATTTAAAGACTCTTCTATAAAGCTGGGTGTTGCGACCAGTTCATAGATCATGTTGCCGATGAACAAAGATTTACCGCCGGGTACAGGGGTACCAATGTCGCTAAGGCAGGCAATCACTTCCCCCGTTTTTAGCTTTTCACGGGTTAACGCTTGGTCTGTGGCCTGTAAATGCAGTTTATTGGCGCTTATTTTTGAAAACTCCGTGACGACTTCGGGAAACCAGGTTGCGAGTACATCGTTACTGGCGGCTAAATGAATAGGCTGACTATGCATGGTTTGTTGCCAATTCAGCGTCAGGTTATCTTCAAGTAATGACACTTTATTGATATGGGCGAGTAACTGTTCACCTAATGGGGTGGCGACAACGGGCCTGGCGCGAATGACCACCGGGCTACCATAGCTAGACTCTAGCTTCTTGATTGCCTGAGAGACTGCTGATTGAGTTAGGTTCAAAGATTGGGCAGCTTTCTCAAAACTTTGAAACTGTAATACTGCCTTAAGGCAGGAAAGGGCTTTGTAATCCAACATAAGAATAACTAATAAAGTTTAATTTTAATTAATTTAAATTTATATTTCGTGTTGCGTATTATCAAGACCTGTTTGAATAAAGAGGTAGGATTATGTTGGCTTTTATGAGTGGCGCGATTACAGGTGGCGGTTTAATTGTCGCAGTAGGGGCACAAAATAGCTTCTTGCTTGAGCAGGCGCTCAAACGGCATTACGCGTTCCCTTTGGCGCTATTGTTTATTCTCAGTGATGCGCTATCCATCATGCTTGGGGCATTTGGCGTTGGCTTACTGATCCAGTCTAATGAATGGTTGCTGGACGTGTCACGTTGGGGCGGTGTGCTTTTTTTAATCTGGTTTGCTTACACAAAATGGCGTGCGTCTTTTATGGATGAGTCACTCATCCTGAAACAGTCGACGATGCGTTTAGCCGTGGGGCCCTTGCTTGTGATGAGCCTTGCTGTGACTTGGCTGAATCCGCATTTTTATTTGGATACCATGATTTTAATGGGCAGCCTAGCAAACCAGTGGCAAGGTGCGAAATGGGACTTTGTCTTAGGTGGCATTAGCGCTTCAATTGTTTGGTTTTTAGGCTTGGCTCTGGTTGGCAAATTGTGTGCCCCTTGGCTGGAAAAAGCCTCATTCTGGCGTTGGTTTAACCGTTTAAATGCTTTGTTGATTTGGGCTATTGCCGCAAAAATTGCTACTCAGCCTATAGGCTGAGTAGCATAGAGATTAAAGCTTGATCTCGACTTCGTGAACTTCCTCTTCTGGTGTGATTGAAGAGTCGGCTTCTACCAACATTTCTGCAGTTGCAATGGGGCTGACAGCCAGGGCCACTTGAATTTGATCCCCTTGCTCTTCGATGTCCATAGGGGGTTGTACTTTAATTCGGTAGGCTGAAACGAGCGCGACCAGAACATTCATTGAAGCAATAAACCAAAATAAAGCTTCAATACTAAAAATATCCATAAAGACGGCGGCAACTAAAGGTCCTAACATGCCCCCCAGACCGTTAAGCAATATCATGCCACTTGAAGCAGAGAGGATCTGTTCAGGGCGCAACTGGTCATTCATGTGCGAGGAAGCAAGAGAATACATAGGGAAGGTAAAAGCTCCCACAGTGAACATACCAAACATCATGATTAAACGGTTATCCATACTGGAGCCAAATGGCACAATTAACGCTGTAATGCCTCCAACAACACCTACCCACAGAATAGTCACTCGTCTATCCTGTCGGTCAGAAAGCATACCAATAGGCCACTGCAGCACCATGCCACCAATGTAGCTGGCCCCTATAAATAGAGAGATTTCCCCAACTCCCATGCCAATGCTTTTGGCGTATAAAGCCCCAAGCCCCAACAAAGCGCCTGAGGTGACACCCGCGATGGTTACCCCTGTTACCCCAAGTGGCGCGGTTTTAATTAGCCCCATGATATTGAGCCTTTCAGGAATGCTAATGGTAGGTGAGGGAGTCCTTACTAACAACAAAGGCACCAAGGCCATTGAGATGAGTACAGAGGTTAAAATAAAGAGCCCAAACCCACTTGGAGAAGCGGTGTTCAGTAATACCTGCCCTAAGGTTTGGCTGGCCCATATTTCAATAATATAGATAGAAAAAAGGCGGCCACGAGTTTTGTTGGTGGCAATGTCGTTGAGCCAGCTTTCTGTCACAATAAACAAGCCTGCATAGCATAAACCTGTGCCCATTCGCATGAGCATCCAGAACCATGGGTCTACCACAACAGACTGTAATAAAATGGTGATAGAAGCCAGCGACGCTACAGCAGCAAATACCCGGATGTGGCCAACGTTTTTTACCCAGTTTGGTACCAATAAGGAACCAATGATAAAACCGAGAAAATACGCCGACATGATCAAACCGGTTGCCGTTGTATTAAAAGATTCAATCGATGCACGAATACCAATCAAAGAGCTTTGTAAGGCACTGGCCATAGTTAAAATGGCAATACCAAAAAGGAGGCTCCAAATAGGAAAAAGAGTCTGCTTAAGCATACGGCATCCTTAGTTGCTTGGTCAGAAAATTGGCGAAATTTAATACAGCGTAAAAGTCGCAGACTATACCTAGCCAAGTCCTGAATGCAATGTTTTTTAAGCAAAAAAGAAAATCATTGTGATGAGTCAAACAAAGCTTGATTATGATCAAAACTATAGCTAGCAACTTGCTAGCTATAGTGCAATATCTATATTGACTTGTATAATAGGCTTTATAATTTTTGCTCAATAGGGTTTGTCCTCTCATGGTTCAGCTAGTCAAAAAAACACCAGTGAATAAAAAAGCTGCCGTCGAACAGATTATCAACACTTTGTCTCAAGCGATTGCCCAGCATAAGTTAAAGCCAGGGCAAAGGTTGGTGGAAGCACAAATTGTGGATGCTCTTAAGGTGAATCGTAATCATGTTCAAGCAGCCCTACAAAGGTTGGCGCTTAATCGGATAGTCACCATTGAACCGAATCGAGGGGCTTTTGTTGCACAGCCAAGTGCACAAGAAGCAAAAGAAATTTTTGCGGCTAGGAGAGCCATTGAACGAGGTATTGTTGAGAGTATTAGTGCCAAAACAATTAAACAGAATTGGCAAAGAATTGAAGCTCATATGGTTTCGGAAAAAACCGCTACCGAAGGCGATGATCGTCAAATTATCGTTGCTAAACTGAGTGACTATCACCGCCTATTAGCGGAAATTTGCGGAAACCAAGTTCTCAAAGAAATTTTTGATAACTTAATGGTAAGAAGCTCACTTATTGTCGCTTTATATCAAAGGAACGATATTCCCTCATGCCAACATCACGAGCATCAAGAGGTAATTGAAGCTTTGCAAAATGATGATCAAGCGTTGGCAGTGGATATAATGATGCAGCATTTACATCATTTAGAATCTGAACTTGTGTTAGATGAAAGCCAGGAGCCTGAATTGGATCTAGCGGAGGCTTTACAGCGTATTTAAAGGCTGGCTCCTAGCGTTTTCAAGTCTGTATTATCTGGCCATTATCTCTTTGATAAGTAATCCGTCCTGCTTTCATTCCCATAGTTGGTAAGCTGATCGTTGCAATCACGTCGGCGGCAGATTTCGATTCATAAAAATGAATGTCTGCTTTTTTACCGATTGCGAGACCGTAATCTTTAAGGTTAAGGATTTTGGCTGCGTCTGAACTTACCCATTCCATGCATTTCTTGAGTTCGTGATTGGTTGCCAGTTGCGCAACATTGGCATACAAGTTGGCTTGGCGTATTTGAGAGACATCCCCAAATGGAGTAAATGGGTTCTCGATATTATTACTGGATATTGAGCAAATGACTCCCAATGGGGCAATTTTGTGAATTGGAGCGACCCCTCTTGGTTGTAAATAATCACTGTCTCTTGCGGTTAGAAATAAATCTGTACTCGGTAGAACGGTCACTTGAATACCTGCTTGCGCCATTTGTTTTGCTAGGTCAATGAGAATGGCAGGAGGGAGCGCAGAGAGTTTGGTTACATGTCCAACAGTGACACGATTTTGGTATTGATGTTTCTTTGTTTGCTTAATAACCTCAGTCAACCCCATATTGGAGGGCTCAAGATCAAAATCGAGATGGAAATCTAGGTCAACATCGAATTGTTTAGCCAGTAGGAAAAGGCTAGCAATTTGCTTATTAGGAGCAGTATCAGTGTAGGGACAGCCGCCTAGTAAGTCTGCCCCAGACCTGAGTGCCTCCTCTAGTAGTGCGTATGTCCCTGGGTTGTTGTTCAAGCCTTCTTGTGGGAAAACGCAGATTTGTAACTCAATTGCCCAAGCGTAGTCCAGTTTTAGTTGCTGAATTGCCTTAAACCCGACTAAGCCAATAATCGGATCAATTTCTACATGTGTTCGCATATAAGACGTCCCATGCAGAATCGCTTTTTTAATTACTTTCTCACCACGTTGGTAAATATCTTGGTAGGAAAAATTCTTTTTTGCTAAAGCTGTTTGAGTAATTGCTTCAGTGAGTGAACCTTCATGTAGTGAGCAACGTGAAGCAATGCAGGCTTTGTCCAAATGAATGTGCGTTTCTATCAAGCCCGGGAGCAGCAATTGTTTTTGTGCATCGATGAAATCGCCCTCCTGCTTATGATCAAAAAGTTTGCTCAACTCGACCTCTTGCTGAGCATAAATTTCTGCAATATAGCCGTTACAAATATGAATCACATTAAGGCCATCAAGCCCTTCTAAATAGGCATTATAAATGATGAGGGTATCTTTATTAGACATTAAGCACCCCCCATATACGCTTGTATCAGTTGCTCGTCGCTCATTAGGTTTTTAGCTGTATCTTGTTTAACGATTTTGCCTGTTTCAAGAACGTAAGCACGGTCTGCAATCTGTAAGGCGAGGTTTGCCATTTGGTCTACTAAAAGTATGGTAACACCATCATCTCTTAGTGCAGCTAGTGCATCGTACAGCTCGCCAATCATTGATGGGGCCAGTCCAAGGGACGGCTCATCAAGCAGTAGGATGTTAGGTTTCGCCATTAAAGCGCGACCAACAGCTACCATTTGTTGCTCGCCTCCTGATAGCAAACCTGCTTGCGAGTGTATTCTGTCTTTTAATCGTGGGAAGCGGTTGAGAATATTGGCAATCTCTAACTCATAGTCGACTTTATCTGTTCGAGAGTGAGCGCCCATGATTAAGTTATCTTTTACGGACAACTGCCCAAAAAGCTGTCGGCCCTCTGGTACTAGAGCTAACCCTAGATGAGCAATTTCTTCGGCAGGCAAATCGTGAATGTATTGATCATTTAATCCAATTTGGCCTTTAATGGGACGCTTGAGCCCAGATAAGGCTTGTAAAATACTACTTTTACCCGCGCCATTAGCGCCTAAAATAGCAACTAATTCACCTGGATATATCACTAGGTTTGCATCTTGCACAACAGGAGCAGCACCGTAATCCACGGTAAGGTTTTTACAGAAAAGAACGGCATCTTTTTGACCCTGCCAAGCTTTTTCTCTCGGTTGTGCCTGGTAATCTGTCCCCCCTAAATAAGCGGAAATGACCGCCGGGTTCTTCTGTATATCTTCTGGTAAGCCATGGGCGATGGGGCGGCCTGCATCAAGTACAAGAATTTCATCGCTGATTCCCATCACAAGCGGCATGTCGTGCTCTACAAGAATAACCGCTATGCCAAAACCTGCGATTATGCTTAATAAACTGGCCAGTTTGTCTGTATCTTCTCGACTCAGCCCCGCAGCGGGCTCGTCTAGTAATAACACCCAAGGTTGGCTTGCTAGAGCTCTAGCGATTTCGACTAGGCGGCGATCAACATGTGGAAGATCTTGTGTTGGTGCATGAATAGAGCCGCTGTATCCAACAAATGCTAATAGGTTAAGCGCTACTTCTCGTTGACCTAGTTTCTCTGATAAAAAAGGGTGGCCAAGTTTTCCCTTCTGCATAGCAGACAGAACATTTTCTAAAACGGACATCTCTTCAAAAAGCTGGCTTGTTTGATATGTTCTTGATATTCCTGCGCGCGCAATTTTATAGGCATCAAGGCCTGACAATTGTTGGTCTAAAAATATACGCCCCTGATTAGGCTGGTAAAAACCACTAATCATATTTAGCACTGTCGTTTTTCCA
Organism: Marinomonas epiphytica; assembly: GCF_054780655.1. Taxonomy (NCBI): domain Bacteria; kingdom Pseudomonadati; phylum Pseudomonadota; class Gammaproteobacteria; order Oceanospirillales; family Oceanospirillaceae; genus Marinomonas; species Marinomonas epiphytica. Next base: position 91,871 of record NZ_BAAGVX010000004.1, on the reverse strand, counting down.
GCCCCATTGGGTCCAATAATACTGGTGATTTTGCCAAGGTGGGCTTCAAAACTGACATTTTGAGCCGCTTTAACGCCTCCGAACTGTATACCTATTTGATCAACAGTTAAGCCTAATACATCATGTTTATTCCGTTTATAGAAGTGTTGTAATAACTCTTTATTGGCTTTTTCGGGGGCAAACTCCATTTTTTGCCTTGTGAGTTTTTTCTGAATTTCTCCAACTATGCCTTTTGGGGCTCCCCATAAAACTATCAGAAGCAAAGCTGCGAAAATAAGTAATCGATATTCAGCTAATGGTGATAGTACTTCCGGTAAAATGACGACAATAAGAGCCCCTAATACTGGTCCCCAAAGTGTTCCTGTACCACCTAGTATAACCACCAAAACAAATAGGATAGACTGAGAAAATGGAAAAGTACTTGGGCTAATAAATAACATTAGTGGTGGCAGTATTGCGCCTGCTAGCCCTGTTAGTGCAGCAGATAAAGCAAAGGCCAGAGTTTTACTCAACACCGGATTAAAACCTAATGAGCGAGCAGCAATTGGAGATGATTTAACCGCCCGCATTGCCTTACCCCAACCACTGTCATAGAAGTATAAATAGCCGAGTAAAGCGCCTGCTAGTAATAGCATCGAAGTTAGAGCCAGCAAAACATTTATGTCTAAATTGCCTAGTTCCGGCATGGGAATTCCCATTAAGCCGTTTGCTCCCCCAGTTAAACCGCGCCATTCAATTAAGCTATGATGAATAATAAACGCAAAGGCTATGGTGATCATGGCTAAGTAAGGGCCGCTTACCCTAAGAGCAGGAATAGCGAGAATTGCCCCTATAGCCGCGCAGATTAACGCGGCTAAAAACATTGCAATAGGAAAGGGTAACCCGGACATAAGCAACAATGCACTAGCATAAGCACCAATGGCATAAAAAGCGATATGTCCAAAGCTAATTTGACCGCTCATGCCCATTAAGACGTTAAGACCCACACCGACAATAGCGGTTAACAGGAATAGAGAGAAGAGCAGTAATGAGTAGCTATCCAAAGAAAAGCATAAGAATAAGCCTAAGCATGTAAATAAACTTATCTGAATAAGAGAAAGGCGTTTGTTAGACATCATACTTTAACCACCTGTCCGCGCCCAAACAATCCATTAGGTTTAATGGCGAGCGCAATAATAACGAGAGAAAAGGTAATAATTTGAGTGAAAGCAGAGCCAAAATAGATAGTTACGATGGCTTCTGTTAAACCAAATAGGAGTCCTGCGACAAACACCCCATGAGCACTGGCAATCCCCCCAAGAATAGCAACGGCAAAGGCTTTAAGCCCAAACAAGGTTCCCATATCGGAATGAACGGCAAACAATGGTGCTATTAAAATTCCGGCAATGGCTGCAAACAGAGTAGAAATAGCGAAGCTAATAGAAATAACTCGTGTAACCTTAATGCCCATTAGCTGTGCAGATTTTGGATTTTGTACACAGGCTTGCAACACTTTGCCCAGCCTTGTGTATTGACGAATGGCGACTAGTGCAAAAGCAATAAATAACCCGATTAGAGGGATTAACATTTGTAGTAACGATAAGTTAGTCCCAAATACTTCCAAGCTGATGTTGGCAAACTCACTGGTAAATTGACGAGGTTCTTTACCAAAGGTAAATAAGGTTAAGTTATCAACCAATATTCCACCTGCGACCGTCGCCATTAACCAAGCATCAGATCCTCGACTAGCAAATGGGCGAACTAAAAAGCGTTCTATAGCAAGTCCGTATATTGCACAGATAACCAAGGTTAAAAAGAAGGCCACTAGATAAGGTAGCCCCCAAGTGATACATAGAGTGTAAGCCCATACTGCGCCTATCATCATGGCGCTACCTTGAGCAAAGTTCACAGTGTTGTTCACTATGTAGGTAATGTGGAAACCGAGAGCAAGCAAGGCATACATACTGCCTAGCCCGAGACCGGTGAGAATAGCGGTTGTTAACATATAAAGCCTCTAGCGTTAAATGGGCGTCCTTGCCACAAAAGGTCGTTATTGCACAGGAATGATTTGGTCATCAACAAAGTGTGTGAAAACATAATCATTTGGCCCGATTGCGTCGTGTTGTGCTGGGCTGAATGGGGTAGTAAAGTTTTTAATAAGGCCTTCATAACTTGTGATGTCGTAGTAGCCATCACGAATATCCTTACCTTTCGTTGAACCTGCTTTCTCAATAGCAATTGCGGTAAGATGAAGGGCATCGTAAGCGTTAGCAATGCCAACAGCGGGTGTTACATCGGCTGTTGATTTAATTTCTGGATATTTTTTCTGTAACGCTGAGAAAACGTCGCCGCCTTTACCTGATTCCGTGTCTGTAAAGACGAAGGTTTGAATAAAGTGCACTCGATCAGCCGTTGCACCAGCCAGTTCGCCAAATCGGCCACCTGCTGGTCCCCAGTGAGAAACGACTGGTACGTCCCAGTTCATCTTCTCAAGAGATTTTACGACTTGCGCAGATGGCGCTACGTTCGCCACCATTAATAATGTATCTGTGCCTTTTTCTTTTAGTCTACTCAGTTGCGGGACCACATCTAAATCACTGGACTCAATACGTTCTATACCCGTATAGCTTATACCGCGTTTATCAAGTGCTGCTTTGAAACCTATTTCGTTTGATTCGCCCCAAGGATTGTTGATTAGAATCATGCCTGGCTTCTGCATCTGGTAGTTATCAATGCTGTACTGCACAAGCGCTTCATCAACAATTTCATCAACGGCTGATACGCGGAAAACATAGTTATCTTTTGCACCATTTTGAGTGATTGGCGTACCAGCGGCCCATACTCCCATAAAAGGAAATTTCATTTGGTTTGCCAGTGGGACGATAGCCATTGAAACAGGTGTATCCAGACCACCAAAAAGTACGGCAACTTTTTCCTTTTGTACTAACTCTCGTGCGGCAAGAAGGCCCTTAGAGGGGTTGCTTTCATCGTCCCGACGAACCAGCTCTAATGGACGACCTAGGACACCACCTTTAGCGTTCACTTCATCAATCGCTATTGATAAGCCACGTGTAATTGCTTCTCCCGATTTGGCTGATTGACCAGATAGTGCAGCCACTAAGCCAATTTTGATCGGTTCCGCTGCTTGAACTTGAAACGCACCTAAGAGTAACAAACTGCTACTTGTTACGGTGACGGCTTTGGTAATGCTTTTTTTAATTTCAGATAAACGCATAAAATCCCCTCTTTTATTTAATTGCTAGCTATTGTTTAATTATTGCTAGCAATATGGGTGCCAATAAAAAAACCATGTTTTTAGAGCTTTTTTGCACTTCTATGAGACATAAGTGTTTTTTGTGCACGTTTTTTAAACAAAATGTTAGGGAGTGAGAGAATGAATGCCAAAATAGAGCAAGCTGTAAAAATTGTCAGTGAATTTTTAGAGGCATCAATGGCACCAGATCCTATTAAAGCTGCGACCTATATGAGTGACAATGTGAAGATCACTTTCACAGGACGCAGAGAAATGGCAAATGCCACAGAAATTACGGCTTTTAATAAGTCGCGGTATGAGTGGGTCAAAAAATCGATCAAGCAATATGACGCAGTAGAAAAGGACGATCATTGCGTTGTGTATTCGATTGGTTACTTGTATGGGCAATGGCCAGATGGCAGAGCGTTTCATGGAAACCGCTATACCGATCGATTTGAAGTGAAAAATGATCTGATTACCAAAATGGATGTGCTGAACGATAGCGCAGAATGGATTTTGGAACCGAGCATTAATAGAGCAGTAGAAGAATAAAAAGTGATTATTAAATAACCCAGCCAAGCTGCTTGCGCTGTTTGGCTGGGTTATTTAGGTTACTCTTTTTGGCCCTTAAAGTGCTTGCCAAGCAAGGCGTGGTAGAGGTTATTATGGGTGAGTATGCCTTGGCATTGCCCTGCCTCTTCTAGGATCAAAAACTGTCCTGATTGGTATTGAATTTCAACCGCATCTCGCATGCTAATGGTTAATGGTACTCGCACTGCATGATGAGGCAAGAGTTGGTTTATATCATCACCTTGCTGCCATTGGCTGGTGGGGATTTCACCATCAGCGCCATGGACCTTAAGTAGCTGACCTTGAGCTATTTCTAGCTTTGTTTTGTCATTAACTAAAAACATGCCTTCTTTAGTTGGAAGTTCGTTCAGCTGGGTCATCAAAGAGCGCCCCGCAAGCACGTTTAGAGGGTTGGTATGAGCAACAAACTTTTCAACGTACTCGGTGGCAGGGTTTAAGACGATTTGTTCAGGTTCGTCTTGCTGAATGATTTGCGCTGACTCCATGATTGCAATCCGGGTGCCTATTTTTAGCGCTTCATCAAGGTCATGACTCACAAAGATAATGGTTTTATTGAGCGTTTTTTGCAGTTCAATGAGTTCATCCTGCAGTTGCGAGCGAATTAATGGGTCTAGCGCGGAGAAAGGCTCGTCCATCAGTAAGACATCCGTATCCATCGCAAAAGCACGAGCTAAGCCAACCCTTTGTCGCATCCCCCCCGACAGTTCGTCGGGCTTTTTGTTGGCCCATTGATCAAGGCCTACCATTTTAAGCTGGGCTCGCGCTTTGGCTAAGCGCTCGTCTTTACTAAGGCCTTGCATTTCGAGTCCAAACGCGACGTTCTCTAACACAGTTAGCCAAGGCATGAGAGCAAAACTTTGGAATACCATAGAAACACGGCGAGTGCGCATGTGTCTGAGATGTTGCTCATCACACTCTGCCATATTTACCATACTCTCACCATCTCTAACGAAACAGCGGCCACGAGCAATTTTATTCAGGCCGTTAATGGCGCGTAGTAAGGTAGATTTGCCGGAGCCAGATAACCCCATTAGTACGCAAATTTCACCTTCTTGTACTTCAAGGTTAGCGTTTTGCACCCCAACCACATCACCGGTTAAACCAAGTATGTCGGCACGAGTTTTACCTTCATCCATTAACGCTAAGGTTTGCGAAATCTGCTCGCCAAACACAATGTCGAGGTTTTCAATTTTTACTACTGCCATGATCTAGCCCTCGTTACGTTTGGTGGGAGTTTTACAAATTCGGTCCAGCATAATGGCGACTAATACAATAGCGATACCGGCTTCAAAGCCTTGAGAAATGTTCACTGTGTTTAGTGCTCGTACAACGGGTTTTCCTAACCCATCAGCACCGACCAATGCCGCAATGACAACCATAGATAGTGACAGCATGATACATTGTGTAACGCCCGCCATGATGCTAGGTAATGCAGAAGGCAGTTCCACTTTATAAAGCAATTTTGATTTACTACAGCCAAACGCTAACCCTGCTTCACGCAATTCATTTGGCACAGAGCTAATACCTAAATACGTTAAACGAATTGGAGCCGCAATGGCGAAAATGATGGTGGAAATTAACCCTGGTACATAGCCTAAACCAAATAAAATTAAGGTCGGAATGAGGTAAACAAACGTGGGTATGGTCTGCATTAAGTCCAAAAGCGGGCGTAATAAAGTATAAAGCCAAGGTCGATGAGCCGCGGCAATTCCAATCGGTACACCAATGATGACACTAATAGTGGTAGCCGTAATAACCAGCACTAAGGTTTGCAGTGTTTCGACCCAATACCCCATATTAATGATCAGAAGTAGTGACGCAGCAATAAAGACAACTAAACCTAGGTTTCTGTGTAGTAGCCAAACGCCCAGTAATATAGAAGCAATCACACCTAGTGGGTGAATCCACTCTAAAGTGTCAACCAAGGTGATTATAAGAGTTTCAAGGGTAATGGATATAAAGTCAAAAAATGTTGCTGCAACATCTACTAACCAATCGACAAAGTACTCCATCCATGAGCCAAGAGGGATTTTGTGATCCGTCAGCCAATTCATTGTGTTCTCCAGAGAATAGAATAAAACCCCACCTTCACTTTATGTGAAGTGGGGTTTGTTGATAAGAAATTATAAACCTAGGTGGGATTTCACGGCTTTTAAGCCGTTGTCGCCAGAGACTGTTGTGACACCTTTTAGCCAAGGTTCAATAGCGGAAGGGTTTGCTTTAAGCCAGTTTCTGGCCGCTTCTGCTGGCTGTTTGTTGTCATTAAGAATGGCCCCCATGATTTCGTTTTCCATTTTCAATGAGAACGTTAGGTTGGTAACCAATTTACCTAGGTTTGCACACTCTTCAACAAAACCTTTACGAGTGTTGGTATGCACATTTGCACCACCATAGTTAGGGCCAAAGTAATCGTCACCACCTGCTAGGTATTCCATCTCAAAGTTTGCATTCATTGGGTGTGGGGCCCAACCCAGAAAGGCAATCCACTTATCGCGGCGAGCGCTGCGGCTTACTTGAGAAAGCATACCTGCTTCACTGGATTCAACCAGTTGGAAGTCTTCTAGACCAAAGGCGTTGCTATCAATCATGTCTTGAATTAGGCGGTTACCGTCATTGCCGGGTTCTATGCCATAAATTCGGCCTAAAAACTCGCGGCGGTACTTGGCAAGATCAGCAAAAGTTTTTACACCACCATCGTAAGCGCTTTTACTTACGGCCAATGTGTATTTAGCGCCCAGCAAGTTTGGTCCTAAGTCTTCTACTGTTCCTGCCTCTACGTAAGGGGCGATATCTGCTTGCATGGTAGGCATCCAATTTCCAAGGAATACATCTACATCACCATTGGCAAGGGAGGAGTAGGTTACTGGTACAGAAAGTAATTGAGTTTTAGATTTATAGCCAAGACCTTCTACTAGTTCTGTTGCTACTGCAGTGGTGGCTGTTATGTCGGTCCAGCCCACATCTGAAAAAGTAACGGAAGAACATTGGGCCGCATAAGTCAGGCTAGTGACACTGCTAATGGCTACCGCAAGGGTGGCTTCCTTTAAATTGGAAATCATAGCTTCTCCTAGTTTTAAATTATTATTCGAGACATGAGCCAAAGCTCTATGCTTTAAAGACAAACTGCTGAGCTGCTATTCGATCCGTGAATAACGTCCTCTTTATATTCTAGTTCTAAATATTGATAAATTTGTTTCAGGGTTGTTGTTTTATCAATTCCACCGTTTAGGGAGCCGCGAAGCCACATGCCATCGATTAGAGCTGAAAGGGTTGAAGCAATGTTTCGTGCTTTATAAAGCTCAAAATCTTTTTTAAGTTCTACGACCAAAACGGTTTGTAAACGTCGTGAGTAGACTCTCTGTAAGCGAAATAACCCTGGTGTGTGCATTGATGCAGCCCAAAAACCGATCCATGCTTTGACTACTTTAGGGCGTGTTTGTGACTGACTAAAGCTCGCCTTAGTAATTGCCATGACCTTAGCTTTAGATGAAGAATTGGCTGTTTGTTGTAATTGGGATTGCAGGTCTTCAAAAAACTCCCGAATCAAACTTTTCATAGTTTCTTCGAAAAGCCCACTTTTACCGCCAAAGTAGTGATTAATAATTGCAGGAGATACGCTGGCATTTTTACCTATTACACTAACTGTAGCGCCAGCGACACCAAAATCGTCGATGGCTTTAATGGTGGCCTCAATGAGCTGAGGCTTACGAATGATGTCCATTCCAACTTTAGGCATAATAAATTCTTTTTTAACTAAACATTTAATTAAATATATATTAGGCCGCTTTATAGAAGTGGGTCAACCTTTTAGAGGTATAAATATTAGAGTTCAAATGGATTTTCTTTTCGAAGGAGTGGTGTTTATTAAATACGTAGGCCTTGGCTATGGCGCTTGATGGTAAAAGGCTTGCTGGAACTATTAAGGCAGGCACGAACAAGCCCACTGGCTTCAGCATGTGGATAAAACTTTATTACTCGAGGCAAGCTTTGAAGTCCAACATTGAACATATTGGCAAGAAGATTAACAAACAATAAAAAGTGTTTAGCCCACGCCCTTCGGGTCTTTCAGAGAAACGGCCTCTCTGTGTTAAGAGTGATTGAAAGGTATTAACATTCCTGCTCACTCTTGCCTTGATAGACCGTTTCTCTGGCAAGACTGAAGTGCAGAAGACTTAATCGCATCTTCCTTAAGCTTGATGGTAATATTTCTTACTTGGCTGTAATTAGAATGAATAGGGAGAAGCTATGCACTTGTCGTCACAAGTGTTTGATGAATTGATCGATCGATCCAACATGAACAGTGATAAATGGGCTAAGTACCCTAAAGACGTCATTCCAATGTGGGTGGCTGATATGGACTTTGATGCACCGCAAGTCGTTAAAGAGGCAGTGGCTAAGCGTGTCGATGAAGGCGTGTTTGGTTATACCTATGCTCCTAAAGAGCTTACAGAAGGCATTATCGCGCATTTAAAAACACGATACGACTGGCAGGTTTCTGCATCTCAGTTAGTGCATTTACCCGGTTTGGTGTGTGCTTTGCATTTGAGTGTGCGTGCGTTAACTAAAAAGGGGGATGGTATCGTAGTCCCTGGCCCTGTTTATTACCATTTGACTAAAGCCCCCCTTGCTGCTGAACGTACGTTAAAGTCAGTGACCATGACCATTCAGCAAGGTCGTTGGTTACCTGACATGGAAGAGTTCGAGAAATTATGCGCTCAAGCGGATTCGAAAATGATTTTGTTATGTAACCCTCATAATCCTGGTGGCACCATGTACACTCGGGAAGAGTTACTAGCGATGCATGAGATTGCAAAACGTTATGACTTATTAGTGGTGAGTGACGAAATTCATTGTGATCTTATTTTAGATGAGATACCCCATGTTCCCTTTGCAAGCCTAAATGAAGACGCTGCTCAGCGTACCATTACCCTGATGGCACCAAGTAAAACATTCAACTTAGCAGGCCTTGCTTACGCTTTTGCTGTGATTACAAACTCTAAAATTCGTAACGCCTTCAGCCAAGCGGGCGCGGGCTTAGTACCATCCCCCAATTTGCTGGGAATGGAAGCTGCGAGTGCCGCTTTTAACCAAGGCCAGGCGTGGCACAAAGCCTTATTAAATTATTTGCAAGGGAATAGAGATTTACTGCAGCAGCGGCTCGCCAAAACACCTTTAAAAATGGCTCATTTACAAGCGACTTATTTGGCTTGGATAGATGTTTCTGAGTTAGGGTTGTCTGATCCTTACCGTTTCTTCCTAGATGCCGGAGTAGGTGTTTCAAATGGTAAAGATTTTGGCAATCCTAACTTTGTTCGCCTAAACTTTGGGTGTCCAAGGTCTCGACTTGAGCTTGCAATAACGCGCATTGAAAAAGCTTTAAAAACCCAAGGTTTTTCTTAAAAATCAAGTGCATATAAATGTTATGTCAGCAGAGTCGAATGAACGGTGAGGTGATTATGCTGACATACACAAATAAAGACACAGTAGATGATTATATTCGTCTTGCCAGCCCTGATATGCAGCAGGGTTTACGTGACATACTGGCTATAATGGGGCAAATTGCGCCTTCTGCGAAGCTAGTATGCGACCCTGGTATTCCTTTCTTTCAAGAAAATACTGGCTGGGTTTATGGCGTAGCGGCAAGGCATGACCACTATTGCGTGTATTTTTCCGACCCAGATATCAGTCCAGATTTTTACCAACGTTTACCCCAAGTTCAGTTTGGTGAAGGGTGTCTAATCATCCATCGTTTAGAGGAAGTGAATATTAATGTGTTGGCTGAACTTTTGGGGCAAATCAAAGTCCATTTCACAATGCATGAAAAAGAGCGAGCCCCGCTCTTACAATAGGTTCTGTCAACTTTAAATCAGACTGAAAGGCGATCTGAATGGATTTTAGCTTACGAGTTGGTGTGTTTTTCGCAGCATTAACCACTCTGTTGTTATGGCAATATCTGGCTCTGCGAAGCCCTTTGCCAAAGTGGCGAAAACGTTGGTGTCATAATCTTTTCTTACTGGCGTTAGGCGCTGTCTGTGTACGTTTAATTCAGCCAGCTTTGTTAAGCCTAGTTGCTGTTTCGAGCCCTGTTGGTTTAATCTGGGAAAATATCGGTATCCCCTCTATTGTATTGATATTAATAAGCATTTTTGCTTTGGATTGCCTGATTTATTGGCAACACCGGCTTTTTCACACCCTGCCTTGGCTGTGGCGTTTACACAGAGTACATCACACAGATGTTGAACTAGACATTAGCTCAGCAGTGCGCTTTCACCCAGTTGAAATTGCCCTTTCCTTGTTGATCAAATCGATAGCAATTTGGTGTTTAGGTGTGCCATTTGAAGCTGTCGTGTTGTTCGACATGTTGCTAAATGCATCGGCAATGTTTAACCATACGAATGCTCGTTTGCCTACACCGCTTGAACGACAAGTAAAAAAATTGGTTGTTACACCGGATATGCACCGCATTCATCATTCTCGTATTAACCAAGAAGCCAACAGCAATTATGGTTTCTTTCTGAGTATCTGGGATCGATTGTTTGCCAGTTATACGGAACGGGCTCAAGGTGGTGATCAAGCCATTAATATTGGTTTACCCAGTACTAAAAATTATGAAATTCGGTCCTTAAAAGAGTTATTATGGTTTCCGTTCAAGCGTTTTAATAACGAATAATACCCTGTAGATCGGTTTGTATGTCATTAAGGAGAGCCCATGAGCTACTTTGACTTAAGTTCTATAGAAATGCGTGTGATCGGTTGTCTTATTGAAAAAGAGATCACCACGCCAGATCAGTATCCGCTAAGTTTAAATTCTCTAACCAATGCCTGTAATCAAAAATCTAACCGTGAACCTGTAATGAATTGCAGTGAACTAGACGTGCAAGATGCTCTAGATGCCTTGATTGAGCGTAACCTAGTGACTGAAATTAGCAGTTTTAATAGCCGGGTGAATAAGTACCAGCACAGGTTTTGTAATACGGAATTTTCTGATTTGCAATTTTCTCCTGCAGAACTCGCCATTAATTGTTTGTTGTTTTTGAGAGGGGCGCAAACACCAGGCGAGCTAAGATCCCGAAGTGGGCGCTTACATAGCTTTAAAAGCCGTGAAGAGTCAGAACAAGCGCTACAAAGTTTGATTGAAAAAAGTGGCGGTCCTTATGTTCATAAACTGCCAAGAGAAACCGGTAAGCGAGAACAAAGGTATGTTTCCTGTTTGATGGAAAATTTTAATGAAGAGGACTTTCAGACTGCTGAACCCGTTAGTCAAAGTGAACCAGACTTAACGGCTCGCATAGAAGATCTAGAAACTAAGGTTCAATTCTTGTTAGATCGAGTGGCTGAGTTAGAGGCTGCAACTGCAAATTAAATAAGTGTCCAACCAACATAAAGCCTAGTTAGGGTATAGGGTTGTAGGCAAAAGGGGAAAACAATGAAAACAATTCGTTGGGGAATAATTGGTACAGGAAATATAGCGAGTGCCTTTGCGAAAGATTTCTCTTATTCGAAAAATGGTGAGTTAAGAGCCGTTGCTTCGCGTCATAAAACCAGCGCAGATCAATTTGCAGAGACATTCGATATTGAGTTGTCTTTTGTGGATTATTTTTCGTTGATCAACAGTACAGAAGTGGATGTTGTCTACATTGCCACGCCTCATACCCATCATTATGAGCTAACAAAAGCCTGTATCCTTGCCGGAAAAGCGGTGTTGTGTGAAAAGCCTTTCACCTTAAATGAAGCTCAAGCTCAAGAGCTTTATGATCTAGCGCAGGAACACCAAGTTTTTGTGATGGAAGCACTATGGGCTCGTTTTAATCCTGCTATTGAGCAAGCCATTGAATGGGTAGAAGAAGGAGAAATAGGCAGTTTACAGAGTATTCAAGCTAGCTTTGGTTTTGTTGGGCCAACCGACCCTAAACACAGATTGTTGAATCCTGAGTTAGGTGGCGGTGCTTTGTTAGATCTAGGCATCTACCCTGTGTTCCTTGCTCAACTGTTTTTTGGTAAGCCTGACTTTGTTCAGAATCAAGCGGTAGTGGGGGATACTAATGTTGATGTATTTGAACAAATCTTATTAGGCTGGGAAAGTGGTCAACTTGCTTCATTAGAAGCTTCTTTAATCTCTCAGCACCCCAATAAAGCGGTGTTGTCAGGCAGTCTGGGATACATCGAGCTGGATTCCCCTTGGTTTATGGCAAAATCCTGTCGGTTGGTCAAAGGTGAAGATCAAGAAAGAGCCGTTGAGTTTGACTTTCCAGGTTTAGGTTATCAGTTTGAGATAGAAGAGGTGAATCGCTGCCTTGAGGAAGGTTTACTTCAGAGCCCTAATCATAGTTGGCAAGATAGCCTGGATATTTTAGCCACCCTTGATGAAGTTCGCCAAGACATAGGAGTATTCTACCCAGGAGAGGAAAATTTTGATGAAAGCTCGGTGGTTGAGCATCATCATGAGCATCATCATCACAAACATTAGGTTCAAATAAAAAAAATCCCCGCCACTTGGTAAGGTGGCAGGGAAGTAATTTGCTTCATAAAGGGGTATGAAGTCTTTTAATTGCTATTACAGAGCAATGTGCTTTTTCAAAAGTGGTAGTAACGTTTTGAATAAGCGAGGGTTAGCACACAATACATCGCCTGTTTCAACACTGGTTGAGCCATCAAATGTGCCGAATAAGCAGCCCGCTTCTTTAGCAATGAACAAAGGAGCCTGCATTTCCCATTCTTGTAATTTGATTCCCCATGCTGCATCAATACGACCCGCAGCCACGTTAGTTAGCATTAAAGCAGGACTATCTTGCATGACCATGCGAGCACCGTGTTCGGCAACACTGGATAAAATTGCTAGTTGGCCATCTAGGTAAGGTAAAAGGCGATTCGTTGCAGGGAATTGAGCTGCAAGAGTGGCATTTTCAAGACCACGTGCGTTACCAGTACGAATACGGCTATTGTTTAGGTAAGCTCCACGGCCTTTGCTTGCGTAGAACTCGTCTTTAGTGAGTGGGTTGAGCACAACAGCGTGCTCTACTTTACCGGCAACTAGGTAGCTTAAAGTAATAACATGACCAGACAAACCACGGCTGAATAAATGTTGGCCTTGGATGGCATCAACAATCCATTGACCTTCTTCACCGGATTGTACATCGCCTTGTAGGCGCGTTGTAATGGTGTCAGCAGGGTAAGCTTTTTCAAGATGGTAAACAATGCTGCGTTCAGCGCCAGAACATACACTTAGATAGGCTTGTTCAGCCGATTGCCCTTGCTCTTTATCGAATAAAAGTTTTTCTTGAGAGTGTGCAATAAACTCTGCTGCAGCGCGGGCAGCTTTCAGCGCAATATTGATTCTAGGTTGCATAGTATACCGTCAAATAATCTGTAAAAAGTGATTATCGCTTAATGTTCATAAGCGATACGTTGCCGTTAAAGTGTTAAAGAGCGGACCCTAAGATCATTCGCAAATGTGCCTGCTTATCAAGATCTGAGTGTCATAAAATTAGGAAGCGGATTCTAGCCTAATAACGCTAATTTAGCTAGTGAATTTTTGATTGAAAACTGATCAGATAGCCGTTTTATCTTTAAAATCTGTTACTATGCAGCCCATGACAAATGAATAAAATTGGTGTCCAAATAAATGCAAAACAAAGTTAGAATCGTGCTTGTTAATACCTCCCATCCTGGCAATATTGGTGGAGCGGCTCGAGCAATGAAGAACATGGGATTGGCAGACCTTTACCTAGTTGCGCCAAAAGATTTTCCTAGTGATGAAGCCATAAGCAGAGCGTCAGGGGCGACAGATATATTAGATCAAGCAGTCGTTGTGGATACTTTAGAAGAAGCCATTAAAGATTGTCAGCTGGTTATTGGAACGAGTGCCCGAGAACGCCATATTCCTTGGCCCTTGGTCGACCCAAGAGAAGCCGCGCAGATGGTATATAAAGAGCAGCTAGAAACGGCTTTTGTTTTTGGCCGTGAAGACAGGGGGCTGACGAATGAAGAGCTACAAAAGTGCCATTATCATGTCCACATTCCTTCCGTGGAAAGTTTTAGCTCATTGAACCTAGCCGCTGCGGTACAAGTGATCGCCTATGAATTACGCATGCAATTCTTATTGCAGCAAGAGGCACCAGTGGTGGCCAGTAAGTGGGATCAGCCTGCCGCTACCGCTGAACAAATTGATCACTTACTAGAACATTTGGAAAGCGTGTTAACTCAGACTGAGTTTCTTGATCCTAAAGTGCCTCGTAAAGTGATGACACGGTTCCGTCGTTTATTCCAGAGATCTCAGTTAGACCAGCAAGAGTTGGGTATGTTGCGAGGCATGCTGACTTCTGTAGAGAAAAAACTGTAAGTTGGTAAATTAGCATCTAGTGCAATATGTCACAAAACAAGCTCATAAAAAAAGTCGCTTACTGCTTCCAGTAAGCGACTTTTAATTATTAGAAGAAATGCTTATTAAGCTTTTCGTTCTGGTCGACCGGCTTCTTGCCAGTAAGTGTGAAACTTCTGGCCTGGTTCTGCATCAACACGTTCATAGGTGTGAGCGCCAAAGTAGTCACGCTGAGCTTGTAGTAAGTTAGCAGGTAAGACTTCAGAACGGTAACCATCAAAGTAGGCTAAGGCAGAGAAGAAAGAGGGTGTAGGAATACCAGATTGTGCTGCATAAACAACCGCTTTTCTAAGGCCTGCTTGCTTGCCTGCCATGGCATCAGCAAAGTAGTCACTTAGTAAGAGGTTTTCTAAATCAGGATTTTGGGTAAATGCATCTGCGATTTTTTGTAAGAAAGACGCTCTGATAATACAACCACCGCGCCAGATCTTGGCAATATCCGTGAAATTAAGAGTCCAGTCATACTCTTTTTGAGCTGCGCGCATAATTTGGAAACCTTGGGCGTAAGCACAAATTTTCGCACAGTAAAGAGCCTCTTCAATGGCTTGCTCTACTTCTTGAGCATCAATTTCACCAGATTCGACTTCAGCAACCAATTTACCAGCGGCCAATTCACGTTCGCCAGTTAAAGTACTTAGGGCTCGAGCATAAACGGATTCACTGATGATGCCCGCTGGTACACCCATTTGGGTCGCACTAATTGATGTCCAACGGCCTGTACCTTTTTGTCCAGCACTGTCGAGAATCATATCGACTAATGGCGCACCGGTTTTTTCATCGTATTGCTGCAAAATATCTGCAGTAATTTCAACTAAGTAGCTGTTTAATACACCTTGGTTCCAACGCTCGAATAGCTTACCAATTTCAGCAGGTTCATAGCCAAGTAAGGAACGAAGTAAATGGTAGGCCTCACAAATCAACTGCATGTCGGCATACTCAATACCATTGTGTACCATTTTGACGTAATGACCTGCGCCATTAGGCCCTAAATAAGCGGTACAAGGTTCACCTTTAGTCACCGGTTGACCAGGGGTGTTACTTTCAATTGGTTTGCCATCAGCGTCTACTTTCGCAGCTACCGCTTCCCACATAGGTTGTAGGTACTGCCAAGAATCTGCGTCGCCACCTGGCATTAATGATGGTCCGAAGCGCGCGCCGACTTCACCGCCCGATACTGCCGTTCCGAAAAACTTAAAGTTGTCTTTGTATTCTGATTCACGACGAATGGTGTCAGTCCATTGGCTATTGCCACAGTCGACAACAATATCGTCTGCCTCTAGACCTGCTTGAATTAAGTTTTTACAAACCGCATCAACAGGAGCGCCAGCAGGTACTAATACAACAATAACACGAGGCTTAACTAGGTTTTCTAGCATGTTTTCCATGCTCTCGCAGCCAATGATTCGCGCTTGATCAACTGACGCTGGTCGCTCTTTGGCTTCCGTGTCTAATACCTCTTGAACTTTTTGTGAATCTAGATCAAAACCTGCAACGCGATAACCGTGGTCAGCAAGATTTAAGGCTAAGTTTTTGCCCATTACGCCGAGTCCGACAAACCCTATATTGCAGTTGTGATTCGTTTTTAACATGAGTATCGAGCACCTTCTGAAAAGTAGTGGGGATTCGAGAATCAATCTTACCATGAAGGCCGCCAAGGCAGGGCTCTATAACGCAATAAAATGTCAAAAAAATGAAAAAAAATATTTATTTCATCTTGAATAAGCTTACTTTTTAAAAGGATATTTATGGCGTTTAGGGTAAATGTTGGTGCTTTTTGGCTTTTTGGTAATTTAAGTACAGAAAAATAGAAAGAAAGTTACAGCATAAAAAGTACGAAATTAAGAAAACTCAAGCTATTAATGAATATTTGCTTAAAAGTGAATAAAAATGGTGTTTTGTCATACAAATCATATGCTTAACTGATCTAGTTATCTTACAAAAATGAAATTAAATAACATTAGGTTATAAGGATATGTTTTTTTAGATTGTTTTGTTACTATCTGGCTTAGCAGAGAACACCGAGTAACGCTTGGTACAAACCGATACTATCGTCAGAGGGCAGAAACAATGAGCTTGGAGTCAGGCGCAGCAACAATACTTTCAAATTTATCCACCCCACAGTTGGTCGAAAAGGCTTTGCAAAATGATGAAGGCGTA
This sequence comes from Marinomonas epiphytica, assembly GCF_054780655.1. NCBI lineage: Bacteria > Pseudomonadati > Pseudomonadota > Gammaproteobacteria > Oceanospirillales > Oceanospirillaceae > Marinomonas > Marinomonas epiphytica. The sequence goes on along the minus strand of NZ_BAAGVX010000004.1, from coordinate 75,513 downwards.
CTTGCAGATAATGGTGCCTTAGTTGTTGAGACCGGAGCTAGAACAGGGCGCTCACCAATGGACCGTTTTATTGTTGAAGAAGACACAACAAAAGATACGATTCACTGGGGACCGGTAAATCGTTCGTTTCCTGAAGAAAAATTTGCTCCTTTATGGGATCGAGTTGTTGCTTATCTTGATACCAAAGAATCGTTTCAATCGAATGTTCATGTTGGCGCCGGTGACGAATATTATTTACCCGTTGTCATGAGAACAGAAACAGCTTGGCAACAAATCTTTGGCCGTAATCTGTTTATTAATCCTGAGCACTATAATCCTACCGGTAAAGATGAATGGCAAATTGTCAATGCTGCTGGGTTTGTATGTGACCCTGAGCGTGATGGTACGAACTCCGATGGCTGTGTGATTTTAAACTTTGCCGAGCGTAAGGTGTTGATTGCTGGCATGCGTTACGCGGGCGAAATGAAAAAAGCGATGTTCTCTGTGCAAAACTACCTACTGCCTGCTTATGATGTTTTGCCTATGCACTGTGCTGCAAATGTGGGAAATGATGACGATGTCACCCTATTTTTTGGGTTGTCTGGAACAGGTAAGACGACATTGTCTGCAGACCCTGAGCGCTTCTTAATTGGTGATGATGAACATGGTTGGGGCAAAGACACTGTGTTCAATATTGAGGGCGGTTGTTACGCCAAAACCATCGACTTATCTCAGAAAAATGAGCCCATTATTTGGGATGCGATTAAATTTGGCACCATAGTTGAAAATGTGGTCTTAGATCCAGAAACACGAGTAGCAGATTACTCAGACACGACATTAACTCAAAATGGACGTGCTGGTTACCCGCGTGAGCATATTGAAAAACGAGCGTTAGAGAACCGGGCAGGCGAACCCAATGCGATTATCTTCTTAACTTGTGACTTAACTGGTGTATTGCCGCCAGTCTCAGTGCTTTCTAAAGAAGCTGCCGCTTATCACTTTTTGAGCGGTTACACGGCTTTAGTTGGTTCAACGGAGATGGGAGCGGGAAGTGGTATTAAATCGACTTTCTCTACCTGCTTTGGTGCACCTTTCTTTCCTCGTTCAGCAGACGTGTACGCGGATCTTCTTATAAAGCGCATTGAAGCATTCGGGAGTAAAGTTTACCTAGTCAATACCGGTTGGACGGGGGGAGCTCATGGGAAAGGCGGGAAGCGTTTTAGCATTCCAACGACGCGAGCCATTATTTCTGCTATTCAATCGGGCGCACTGGTTGGTACTGAGACAGAGCATTTAGAGGACGTGAACCTAGATGTGCCTTTGGCTGTTCCTGGGGTCGAAAGCAATTTATTAAACCCACGTAAAACCTGGTCTGATCAAGCGGAATATGAAAAGCAAGCGCAGCATTTGATTGAACAGTTTGTAACTAATTTCAAAAAGTTCGATACAGTTGCTAACGAGATTGTGGATGCGGGGCCAAAGTTGAATTAAAACCTTACAGTCTCAATAATAAGGCTGTGTAGAATTACACAGCCTTTTTTTGTGCTCGTAAAGTTTGTTGCTGGTTGATTCTTACGGTTTAAGGTATGGTTTGAGCATGTATATTGATAGTCATTGCCACTTGGATTTTTCCGTATTCGACGCCACTCGTGATCACTTGATGAAGGCGTGCGAAGAGCAGGACATAAAAGGTTTTTTAGTCCCCGCGACTACTTACGCCAGTTGGCAACCTTTGCATAAAATGAGTCTATGTTATAAAAATTGGCGCCTCGCTTATGGCCTGCATCCGTATTTTTTAGACACGGCAGATGATACTCAATTGTCAAAACTAGGTTGGCAGTGTGAAGAGTTTAATTCAATTGCAGTGGGGGAAATCGGCTTAGATTTTTGGCCGGGTGCGGTGGATGAACCTATACAGACGCGTTTTTTTAAAGCACAACTGAATATTGCCAACGCTCTTAAGCTCCCCGTCATTATTCATGCTAGAAAGAGCTATGATCAAGTTTTAAAATACTTACGACAGTGCTATTTTTCTTACGGTGGAGTGGTTCATGCTTTTAATGGGAGTTTAGTGCAGGCAAAACGCTTTCGTGAACTTGGTTTTGTCATGGGGATTGGTGGTACTGTGACCTATCCAAGAGCACAAAAAGCACAGCGAGTATTGTCGGCTCTGGAAAATGACGATTTTGTCCTAGAAACAGACTCCCCTGATATGCCACTGCATGGTTTTCAAGGACAGGTGAATACTCCGCTAGCTATTCCGCGAGTGGCGCAACAAATTGCCCTCCTTCGGGGCGAGAATATAGCACTGATTAAAAAACAGGCATATGATAACCTAATTCGGGTTTTCCCTAGTTGGAATAAGGAATCTCTTTGAGTAACAAACAAGATATAAATGCCCCTATTCGAGTTTTATTGTTGGGTGGTGAAACGGAAATTGGCACGGCTATATTAGCTTATTCACATGATCGCTCTGACTATGAATGGGTATGTCCCACTGAGTCAGAATTGTTGTCGACAGGAGGGCGAGATTTACTGGATAGCTTGCAATACGACGCCATTATTGATGCCTTAAGCCTTAGGAATGCATTACAGACGGATTATGCCAAGTACCAGCAAGTACTCAAGCATCTTAGTGAAACCTCAACGGCTCCCTTATTAATGCTGAGCAGTTCAAGAGTGTTTTCAGGTGATAAAGCGGTTCCCTACTCTGAGTCTGATCAGCCAGACGGGGATGACGATTATGCTCAGGCTTTAATTCAATCAGAAGCGATTGTTTTAGCAAAAGAGGGTAATTTCATTCTACGAACAGGTTGGCTGTTTACAGGACAAGGGGACGACTTCGTTTGTCGAACGCTAGAATTGATTCAAGATGGTGTAAATCTTGCGTATAAAGATAATTCTGTTGGCAGCCCGACACCGGTTTCTGATTTGGCTCGTGTTATTCTTTCGATGGTTAGTCAAACGCATTATGGTGCACAAAATAAAGGCGTCTATCACTATTGTTGCGCCGAAGAGATTAGTTGGGTCAAGTTAGTAGAGACGATCGCGGCAAGTTATAGCCAGCTCAATCAAAGTGTTCAACCTGAAGTGGAAACGATTGAAGGCATAAGTGAAGAAGATGCGCTCTTGAAAATCAAGCGGCAGTCTTTGTCTTGTCGCCGTGTTTTTAACCATTTTGGCGTTAAGCAAAGACCTTGGCGTTCTAGTTTACGAGCGTTAATAAAGCAGCTGTATATGGACAGTTTTTCTCACGATAAACGATAAATAAACATTAACTAGGGGACGATGTGTATAAAATTAATCATAAAGCCGTGTTATTAATTTTTGTGCTACAGCTATTAGTAGGTGCCATTTGGTACACTGCCGCCCCTGTTTCCCTTGCCCGTGATGGAGTTGATGCGGCTACCGCCTCTACTGGGCTAAAGCTTCTGTTTGCATTTTCAACCTTGGTATATCTATATTTTACCGCTTGGTTACTTGTGAAGGTGAAGTGGGCTTCTAGTTTTGGCATGATGTTGCTAGTGGTTGGCATTTGGCTTTTTGTTGTATTGCCAAACTTCGCTTTTGTGAGTATCCATTTGAGTCTAAGCAGCTCTGACTTTGTATACTTAATGTTATATGGAGCAATGAACTGTGCCATTGCAGCCATAATTCTACCGCTTTGGCGGACTTCTCGCTCAATCTTTAAAGGTTAAAATCCGTTGTTTTAAACTAGAGAGCCCTAAATTAAAGAACCCCAAACGACCTAGCCGTTTGGGGAATGGGAATCCTAAGTTGGATTACGTTCTACTTAGAATTGGTAGGCTGCACTTAAGCGAATATTTCGACCAGCCTCAGTTGTACCAATGATATTGCCGTAACCAGAATTTTCTGTGAAATCCTCGACACTGGCATGGTCTAAGTATTGCTCATCAAACAGGTTGCTAACCGTTAGATTGAGTGTGAGGTTTTCAATCTTTGCTGGTCTCCAGCGCGCATAGATATCATGCACAGTGTAACCTGGCTTGCTTAGACTAAGATCTTGCCCGCCAAGGTTGAAGTGAATGTCGTCTATGCCTCGCACATGCACCATGTTCCAGCCAGCATCAAAACTTGGAGCAAACTGATAGCTTGCTTCTAAGGTAATGGTATCGCCTATCGCAACGGCTGAAGAGCCGTAAACGTAGCGTGTCGCATCGACGCCATTGACCTTGGTTTCAGATGTTAACAAGCTTGCTCCTAGAGTCAGTTTGTCAAAAGCGTATTGGGCTCTTACAAATTGACCGTCTGCTTTAATGTCATCCTCTAAGTTCATAAAGGTATCACTCCAAGGAAGTTCTGGCGCAATGAGGTCTTCAATACGAGTCTGATATGCTCCAGCAACAACACTCAAGCCGCCTTTATCATAGTTGACTGCGATTTCGGTGTTTTTCGATGTTTCAGCTTTTAGATCGCTATCGTTATCATAATCGTCTAGGTCGAAAGCATCGTGAACCGTGACCCCTCTAAGGGCTTGAGCATAGCCAGCACTGATGGCCCACTCTGGTGTTAGTTGATAGTGACCACTGATGTTGGGTGATACACCGCTATCCGATAGGTTTTGTCCATCAATGTCGTCTAGGTCGTAACTATCGAAACGTGCCCCTGCCGTAATCGTTGTTTTGTCATTCAGTTCAAAAATGTCCTGAACAAATACGCCAATGGCACGTCCTTCTTCATGATTGTCTTCAAGGCTGGATTCATCCTTGCGGTAATCGACACCGTAAATAAGTTCGTTTTGGTCGATAAAACTGGTGTTTTTAACAGTTAAGCCAGTGGACTCAACATTTCCGATATAATTGCTATCAAAGCGAGACGAGAAGCGCTCTTGCTCGTTATCCGTTTGATAAAGGTTTACCGATAAGTTAACTAGATCTTGCTGTTTAGGGGAAAAGTCGTAATTCAAAATAGTTGTTTCGCGACGGGCTGCGGAGCTTGATAAAACGCTGGAAGTAGACTGATGCCATTCTGGACGGTATGGAATGTCGCCTTTTTCTTCTAGGTTCTCATGGCTGATTGACAGGGTTTGTTCATCGGTTAAATTCACAATGAACTTGGCGTAGCCTAACTTTTTGTTGGACTCTGTCCCCTCAAGATCGTTACCGTCACCGTCTTCAGCATTATCATGGTCAGCGTTTAGCAGGCTGACCATACCACTAAACTGGTCATCTTGGTCTTTACCGTAAACCGTGATGGAGTTTTTAAAACCTTCCCCATTAGTAGAGTAAGTGGACTTAATTAAAGCGCCTAGGTTTTGCCCTTCTTTTAGCAAATCTTCAGGGTCCTTTGTTACAAAGCGAATAGAACCACCTAGTGCACCAAAGCCAGCGGTTGCACTACCTGCACCAGACTCAACTTCAACTTGTTTGAGCAGTTCTGGTTCAAGGGTCACCCGACCTGCATGGTGAAAAATAGGACCTGCTTGTTCTGCGCCATCTACAGAGATATTTAGTAAATCTTCACCAATATTTCGAACATAGAGCTTCTGGCTCATTGCTACTGTGCCACCAGCGCTCACATTAGGATCATGCTTAAAAAGCTCACCTAAGCTATTGGCTTGTGACTTTTCAATGTCGTCGCTGCTGACTAGGTTATCGATACCGCTTGTTGCTTCACCGATAACGTATAGGGTGTCTAATTCAGAACGAGAATCAGAGGTTAAGCTCTCTGCTAGCAAAGAAGGCGAAAATGATAGGGCGGTTGTAATGGCGATAGCCAAACGAGAGCGATTAAACGTAGGAGTTACAGAGCGTGATGACATAAATTCCTCAAATGATAACTATTAACAATTGAGGAAGATTATTTACATTTATTTTTCAATAGGTAGCTTTTTTACATTTGTTACATTTTCAACCTCTTAGAGAACATAAGCCAGTACTGGCGAAGGGTTGCTTATGGTTTCTAGGAGATGATGCTATTAACAATTTTAATATAAACTGCTCTGGGGCCAAACTAAATACAGGCTAATGCCGGTAAGAACCCCTGTCACAATGGCTTGTACAATGATTGCTTTGATTGCCTTGGAAAAGTTCGGCGGGTTACCTAAGGCTTTAAGGGTAAGTGGCATCACAAAACTTGCGGCGAGAAAGAGCAGCGTTATAGACCATGGAATGTCTGCTAGTACATGGCTTTGTGCCAACAATCCTGAAAAGACCAACCAAGCTGGAAAGTAGTGACTGGTTGTTTGCTTCATTATAAAAGCAACTAGGCAGTAGCCAAATAAGCTCGCTGCAAAGGCTCCAAACAGTTGCCCTATGAGTAGGCTTCCACCAATGGAAACAACGGGCGCAACACCGGCAGCTATGATCATCAGGCCAATACAAGGTAATAGGGACTGTAGTGCTAAGTTTGAAGGTTCTTTAGGTAGCTTAGACACGGCAAAATATAAAATACTGACCAATGAACATGCTAGGGCCCAGGTTAGGGAAACGACAATGCCAGAATGTTTTAATACTGGATTAAGCAATAAATAAAACGATAAGGCTGCGATAACCAGATTAACGCTGGCCTGTTGTGAAGAATGAATAAGTCTATGGCTTGTGACAACGGCAACGGCTCCCAGTGCTGCACTGACTGTCAAAAAATCAATGGCTTTATTGGGTGGGAAACTTAACCCTGGGTGAATCAGAGCTAGGCCGAAGACAAAACCTCCTAGATAGCCTAAGAAGGTTGCGTTTCGTAACCACCTAGAGGCCAGCAAGCCAATGATCAGTGCACTGATGAGCGGAAATACTGCTGTGTTCAGCAGCATAATTAAATTGGCATTACTCGCCTCTTGGTACATTGTGCGTATCCTTACTTATTATTGTTTAATGCCTTCAACAAAAATGTCGATTTTCGTTTTATCACTAACGCCTGGAATAAAGTAAGTAATGCCGAAATCACTACGCTGTATAGTCGCTGACGCCTCAAAGCCCGCACGGTAGCCACCCCAAGGATCTTTACCTTCGCCAACTTTTGTAACCGTAAAAGTGACCGGTTTTGTCACACCATGAATTGTTAAATCACCTGTTAAACTACTTTCCTCAAATTTGGTGCTCGTAAAGCTGAGAGTGGGAAATTGCTTAACATCTAGGAAGTCAGGGCTACGTAAATGCTTATCCCGTGCTTCATGGTTAGTGTCTACACTGGCGGCTTGAATAACAAATTTTGCTGTACCTTCTGCGTAGTTAAAGTCGCCTTCAAATTCGTTGAAGCTACCCACGGTGTTACTTACGCCAAGGTGTCCGATTTTAAAGTTTACAAAAGAATGTCCTGGGTCGACTTTATAGTCGGCCGCCATAGATAAGGAAGAAACTAAAGCAAAGGCAGGGATGATGATCGCTTTCATGGGTGAATCTCTCTGTTGGTTTGTTAGGATGATTTAAGTGTATATAAAAACTTTGAATACATAATCCAATAGAAAAGCAATTCACAATTGCATAAAATGAAATAATATTGTTTTTTAAACCCATCTTTTGTTGGGGTGTGTATGGATAAACTCATTGCAATGAAGGTGTTTTGTCGGGCCTTCGAAACGGAAAGTTTTAAAATGGCCAGCGATACTTTGGCGATTTCTCGCCCCATGATTACTCGCTATATAAACAGTATTGAAGAGCAGCTTGGGACCAAACTATTTGTGCGCAATACTCGTAATATCAGTACGACTGACGCGGCTCGTCAATACTATCGTCACTGTATTAATATCCTTGATGCCATAGAGGAGGCGGAAAGCGATATAAGCGAACTCACTCAAAAGCCTAAAGGCCGTTTAAAAATGAGTGTGCCAATGGATTTTGGTATTTCTCATATTGTGCCATTGCTAGATAAATTTCACCGAACTTACCCTCTGATTGAGCTTGAATTAGACTTCAGTGATAAACGTGTTGATATGACAGAGTCAGGGGTCGATCTCGCCATTCGTGGTGGTAGTTTAGGAGGTGATCAGTTTATTGCGCTGCCACTTTGTCGTTTACAAGGCTACGTTTGCGCTTCTCCTAGTTATCTCGAAAAGTATGGGCGGCCTGAGAACTTGGCTGCATTAGAGCAGCATAAGTGTTTAACCTACAGCCATTCTCCAATACCTGGTGTATGGTCTATGAAAAACGCCAAAGCTGAAGAAGAGTCTGTGGCCGTTCATGGTGTTTTTCAGGTAAATAATGGTGGTGCTTTAACCCGAATGGCCTTGGCTGGAATAGGGGTCATCTACCAGCCTGACTTCTTAGTCGCCGAACACATACGAGAAGGGCGGTTAGTTGATTTGTTACCTCATTACACTGGGTATCAGCTTAGCTTTAATGCAATTTTTCCAGAACGTAAACTTATGCCTAGAAAAACGCGCTTGCTACTGGAGTTTCTACAGAAAAACCTAGTTAACCAGCCACTTTAGTTGAAGGAAGGTCTATGACGGTAATGAGGCCATGCTCTTGATCGCCAATATCTGCCCGGTTCATGGTGTAAATACCGCCTTTTATTAAGTGAATTTGCCTTTTAGCTAAAGCTAAGCCTAGGCCAAAGCCTTGCTTTCTCTTACCGTCGAACAGGGGAATGTGATTTTGTTTTTGCTCTGCGCCAATTTGGAAAAAAGGTAGGAACATTTCTCTTAGATAGGCTTCCGGTACACCGGGCCCTTGGTCCCTTATAGTGACTTGTATTTGTTTGCCCGTCTGCTCAACGTGAACGCGAACCACTTTTCCTTTCGGGGTATGTTGGTGAGCATTACGAATAATGTTCTCTAGTGCTTGCGCCAAAGCCCGCTGGTTTGCGTAATAACATATGTTATTGGCAGTATAGGTAAGCTCTAATGTATGCTCGGGAAACTCAAAGCGAGCGTCATCACAAATAACATTCAACAGACTTACCAAATCTGTACTTTCTAAGTTTTCTAACGTGTGTTCTTGGTTTAACCATACCAGCATTAGGGTGTCTTCAAGGAGCTCTCGCATTAAAGAGGATTCGTTGCGTAAACGCTTTATGGCTGTTTGCGATGAGTCTTCTAATGCTAAAGAATCCACTGTTAATTCTAACCGAGAAAGTGGTGTTCTCAGCTCGTGGGAAAGGTTCTCTAATAATGCTCTTTGTTGTTTAATTAGCAAGCTCGTTCGTGTTGCCATTGTATCGAAGGTATCGGCAAGGTGCGAAAACTCATCATTTCTACTAGCAAGTAAAGGGGCCACTCTTGCCTCTAAGTCGCCTTCGCTGAAAGCTTGCGCTGCCTTTGTTAGCTTACGCAAAGGGCTGATGAGGCTTTGATATAATAACCAAGCCATTATGCACAGTAGCACAAAAGGAATTGCCAGTTGTAATGCTAAATAAGTGTGTGGTTTATAACCACCAGGGCGCATTCTGTCAGGGAGTTTAATTAAGAAAAACCAGTGTTTTTGGGCAAAGGGAACTTCCATAATGGGATTTTCAGGGAAATCTAAATGGATCTTCCATTCCACTCGACGCCCTAAGCCGTAGCCTTCCCAAAAACGCTCATTTAGGTGGCTATTGGCATAAGCTTGCACATCCCCTTTTACCACAGCTGCCCAAGTTTGTTCTTCTGCTTGGAGTTTAGTAAGCCAAGCAGAAAGAGCCTCTTCTTCTCCACTAGTGAATAAACGCTCTGCTTCTCGACCATACTCAAGCAGCGTTTGTTGATCTTGAGAGCTGAGATAACTCATGGAAGACTCAGTTTGTCGAGAAATTAAGTCGATGGCCCAAAATAAGCATAAGCTGCTAATAACAATAATGGAGAAGATACGCGTAAGTGAACGGTTTTTCATGAAAAGCGATACCCTTTGCCGTGTACTGTGGTGAGCCTTTCATTTGGCATTCCTGCATCGAGCAGTTTTTGTCGAATGCGACTTAAATGCATGTCTAGACTGCGGTCATAGCGTGAATAATCTTTAGCAAGAACGGCTTTATACAAAAAAGGTTTAGAGAGGGTTTCACCACTGTGTTGAGCCAGTGTCCAGAGCAAGCGAAATTGTATATCCGTTAACTCAAGCTCAATGTTGTCGTAGTGACAACTTCTATTCGCTTTAGACAATGATAAAGCGCCATTTTCAATATGTTCTTTATTGAATTGTTTCTGTTCTGTCATGTAACGGGTTCGTTTTAGCAGAGCGTTAATGCGCAGCAACAACTCGGTGCTGTTAAAGGGTTTCGTGATGTAATCGTCAGCACCGCTTGTATAGCCGTCTATCCTCGCTTGCTGAGAGCTTTTTCCGGTTAGCAGGATAACGGGTGTCTGACGATTTTCACGAAGCTTATTTAGAAAGGTTAGGCCGTCTAAACTTGGTAATTGCCAATCTAATAATATGAGATCAAAACGGTCTTTCAAGGCTGTTAATAGGCCTTGTTTACCGTCGTTTATTTGTGTTGTTCGAAATCCTTGTCTTTGCATCATTTGAGCAATCTGCTCATTAAGCTCATTATCATCCTCAATAATAAGCACATTTTCTGCAGTAGGCTGGAACATAATTGTTCTCGTGGTGAGTCAAAGAAAAAAGGTAACTATGTAAATTGTTAGAAATGATAACTATTTTTATTTAAAAGGTCGATACACATCCTTTTTCTACGTAAATCTATGTCAATTTTATTGACCATAATATTTACGCTAGATAAAATGCACTTGATAAGTATTTTCATTTAGATTGGTGATTAAATGTTTTTTTCAGTGTTGTCTAAAAGTGTTCTAGCGTTAACATTTGTATCTAGTATGACATTGTCATACGCAAAAACAGTGGAACATGCCCAAGGCACTGCCGAGGTGCCTGAGAGCGTTGATACCGTACTGGCTTTTGATTTTGCAACCCTAGATACTTTGAATGAATTAGGGGTCGAGGTAGCCGGTATACCAAAAGCGGTTATTCCTCCGCGCTTTACCCAGTATGGTGATGAGAAATACGCAAATTTAGGTTCTTTATTTGAGCCGGATTTTGAGACGGTCGCATCATTACAAGCTGATGTGATTTTTGTCGCCAACCGCTCATCGACCTCATACAAAGAACTGAGCCGTCTCGCTCCTACTATTGATTTAACAATAGACAGTAATGATTTCATCAATGGCCATAAAAAAGCGGTTAGTACAATAGCAGATATATTTGGCAGGTCTGCTGAAGCGGAAGCTCGCCTAGCTAAATTAGATGACAAACTTGCTCATGCTCAAGAACTGGCTAAAACGGCCGGTAAAGCTTTAGTGCTTATGTCTAATGGCGGTAAACTTGCAGCCTTTGGGGATCAATCGCGTTTTGGTTGGTTATACAAAGAAATGCATGTAGAGCCGGCGATTACGGATTTCAAAAAAGGTCGACATGGTGATCCAGTTTCTTTTGAGTACTTACTGGAAGTCGATCCTGATATGATCTTTGTGATCGACCGAGATGCGGCGATCCAAGCGGGTGGAAGCTCTGCCAGCTCAACTCTTGATAACGACCTAGTTAAACGCACTAAAGCTTATAAAAATGATCGAATTGTCTACTTAGATTCTGCAAACTGGTACATTGTTATGTCTGGTTTGAGTACAGTGGAAATGATGGTAGATGAAGTAATTACAGGCTTAGAACACTAAGTTAGATCCTAAGTTTGTAGAGATTGTGTTTCTATGACAATTCGTCGTTATTCATGGCCAGTAGCAATACTGGCTTTGTTGTGTCTAATGGTTGTCAGCCTCGCTATTGGCGTGGCTGATCTCTCTTGGACCATGGCCACAAGCCATGACCAGCAAATACTCTTTATTAGCCGATTACCCAGAACCTTTGCGTTAATACTGACGGGCATGTCATTGGCCGTAGCGGGTATTTTAATGCAAATGCTTGTACGCAACCGTTTTGTTGATCCAGGTACCACGGGCACAATGGAGTCTGCTATGCTGGGGCTGCTACTGGTTTCTCTTTTTGCTCCAGGCTTAAGCGTGATTGTGAAAATGCTTATAGCTGCCGTGTTTGCTATGGTTGGTAGTTTTGTTTTTCTCGGCTTGCTTAGAACAATCCCTCTTCGCTCACCCGTAATGGTGCCTTTAGTCGGTATTATGTTTGGCGGTGTAATAGGTTCAGTAACCGTGTTTCTCGCTTATAAATACAGTCTGATGCAGGCATTAGCAAACTGGACGAACGGTGATTTCTCAGCCATTTTGCGAGGCCGTTATGAGCTGTTATGGCTTGGGGCAGTATTAGCGTTAGTAGGCTTTTTAACCGCAAATCGGTTCACAGTATTAGGTTTGGGGCGTGATCAGGCTATTAACCTAGGTTTAAATTACCGTGCTGTGTTAGTGCTGGGGTTGGTTATCGTTTCTCTAATGTCTTCAGTGACCATTGTGACGGCCGGTGTTATCCCTTTTTTAGGATTGATTGTTCCTAATGTTGTGAGCATGTTGCTAGGAGACAACCTACGTAAAAGCTTGCCTTGGGTGGCTTGGTTAGGGGCTATGATTGTCCTCTTTTGCGACATAATCGGACGCGTGTTGCGATACCCCTATGAAATACCTATTGGCACCGTTATGGGGGTAATTGGGAGTGGCTTGTTCATTTATTTACTATTAAAAAGAACCCAAGGGCAACATGCGTAACTCTCCTATAAAAAGAATATTATTCGCTTTGTGCCTTGCAGTATTCGCTGTGGTTGCTTTTATGACCTTGAATGTTAAGGCGGGCTGGGCATTTACTTTGCCATTTCGGGGCGAAAAAGTGTTCGCCATTATGTTGGTGGGCGTAGCCATCGCTGTGTCAACCGTGCTATTTCAAACCCTAACGCAAAACCGGATTCTGTCTCCCGGCATTATGGGCTTTGACGCTTTTTATATGCTACTTCAATCTGTGCTCTTAATCAGTTTGGGGCGAATGGCGTTTATTCAATTTAGCCCTCAGTTGAAGTGGTTGCTGGAAGTCTTACTTATGTCTGGTGCCTTATGTCTGCTGTATTACTGGCTGTTTTTAAGGCAAAAGCGTGAATTGGTCGTTTTAGTCTTAGTGGGTATTGTGCTCGGGGTGATGTTCCGCAGCTTGAATAGCCTGGTCGCACGCATGATAGATCCCGTTGAATTTGATGTATTGCAAGACTTGATGTTTGCGAGTTTTAGCCGTATCGATGGAACCCTGTTGGGTATCGCCAGCGTGTTACTAGTCTGCCTATTTGTTTGGTTGTGGCGACAAAGGTACGTATTAGATGTCTTATTACTCGGAGATGATAATGCCATTAACTTAGGCGTTGACCATAGGCGCATGACACTGAAGTTGATTGTTGCCGTTGCTTTGCTGGTCTCAATCTCAACTGCACTGGTTGGCCCAGTAACCTTCTTTGGCATTTTGGTGGCAAATTTAGCTTATTCAATGGCGGGGAGTCATCAGCATAGGTACGTGCTACCTATGGCTTCTTTGCTGGCAATTATTGCTCTAGTTGGCGGCCAAGCTATCCTTGAACATATTATGAAGTTTGGTACCAGCTTGAGTATTGTAGTGGAATTTGTCGGCGGCATATTTTTCCTTTGGTTAGTTTTACGACAAGGTCGAAGATGATAGAAATTCACGGAGTAAACAAAAAATTTGGCTCTACGCCTGTTTTGAAAAACATCAGCCTCACTTTAGCTGATCAAGGTGTTACGGCGTTAATTGGGCCTAATGGAGCAGGTAAATCTACCCTGCTTGGTGTCATGAGTCGCTTACAGCAAGCTGACTCTGGTTGGGTGCAAATAGAAGGCTTAGATGTTCAAGAAGCGGCAAATGCCGAGCTCTCTAAAGTGATGGCGATCTTACGCCAAGACAATACGATTACAATGCGTTTAACCGTTTATGATTTCGTCGCCTTTGGCCGGTTCCCTCATAGCCAAGGCGGGCTAACTTCAGAGGATATAGAGCAGATTGAGCAGGCGATAGAATATTTAAACCTATCGGATCTAAAGGAGCGCTACCTTGACGAGTTGTCAGGGGGGCAGCGCCAGCGAGCTTGTATTGCAATGGTGCTTTGTCAGAACACGCGTTATTTATTGCTAGATGAGCCATTAAACAACTTAGATATGAAGCATGCAGTTGATATTATGCGCTTAATTAGGCGAGCGGCAGATGAACTAGGCAAGCAAGTGGTTGTCGTATTGCATGATATTAACTTTGCTTCTTGTTATGCAGATAGAGTTATTGCAATGAAAGATGGGGCAGTTGTTTATGACTTGCCGCCGGAAGAACTGATGACTAAAGAGATCATGCAGGATCTCTACGATATAGACATGTCGATACATAGAATTCAAGATCGCTCTATCGGCTTTTATCATATGTAGATGATTATTTACTAAACCGGATTAATGCTTTTAAATAACTTTGTTATGTTAATAAATAAGTTTTTACGGCTTGATTTGGAGTGAATATGTCTTACGAGAGAGTGATGGGATTAGAGGTGACTAACGATGCCCTGTACCAGCAGTACCGAGAAAATATGATACCGATTCTGCATCGCTTTGGAGGCAGCTTTGGATTTGATTTTAAAGTGAGTGAGGTTTTAAAATCAAAGTCATCTGCCCCCATCAATCGAGTCTTTACCATTGAGTTTCCTAGTAAAGAGGCTATGGAGCAATTCTTTAGCGACCCAGACTACCTTGCTGTAAAAAGCCAGTACTTTGAGAGTTCGGTAGGTGCGGTGACGACCATCTCTCTACACGAAAAGACTATTAACTAGCTGTGAACCGAGCGTCAAGAACGCGAACTCATTTTATAGTGAATATGGGATTAAACAGCCTAGTTAGTTGGAAAACTGAGCGAATAACTGATTGAGTGAGCCGGTGTAAGCGCGCTCACCCGTTTCCATAGTATGTTCTAGCGTAAAGTTAAAGCGTTCACATAGATGTGCGCCATCGTCAGTGTAGGCTAGAGCAATTAGCCCTTCTATGTGTTTAAGCCGTTCCGGTTGCTGTTTTAATTGCTTTATTAGATGGGTGAACAGTTTGAATACCAGCGAGCTTTTGCGCCATTCAGGTTTTACCACCACACTCGGGACATACAAATAGATCGGGCCAGTAAATTCGTCTGATACGCCTTGAATGTCTTTTTCTTCAAGTTTGCCGCTACGTAGAGCTAAATATTCAGCACGGTCGAGTTTTATTAGCCCCACTTGTCCGACTAATTCACCGGCAACCAGAGCGCCACTAAATAGCCCAAGATTTTTGCTTCGTAATCGGCACCAATGATGTATTTCATCATTGTTGGCATGGTAATTAGCAATGCCACTGTCTGATAGCATGACCGAAGAGAGCACAATATCTTGTACACACCAGCCTTGTTCGATTAATTGCGGGTAACCCATATAAGCAACATGCTTAGAGCTTGTTGTTTTCTCTATGGCCAGCATTAACCAAGTGGGTGTGCTGGCGTGTTGGGTAACAGCGTAATACCAGTTAAACCACTCAAACCATTCTAATTTGGTGAAGTTCTGTTGGCTGATTAAAGCTTGCATACGCTGCTGTTTAAAAAGTTGCGTATTACTCAGCAAGGCGCTTAACTCTGCTCTAACCTTGGTAGGAAAACGCTTTGATGCCAAGTGCTCGGGAGTCTCAAAAAAACTCTTCAGCTTATCATTTAGAACCATTTTGCCCCTTACGCCGTTTGATTATAAGCACAATGATTAAGGCTAATACCCCTGTGCTTAATCCTGACCCTAAGATGGAAAAAATTTCTGTCGGAGAGTAAATATCATGGTCGAGTATGCGTCGATACATGGTAAATAAGTAAGGGGCAATTTCAAACACAAACAAAATCATAGCGATGAAAAATAGAATTTTGTCTTCGCTGCCTTGTTTGATGGCTTGGCGAATATTGATCTTGTGCTCTAAGAATTGTTGGTTTTTTTCGTACGTGGCAAAGTGTGTTTCAATGCCAAAACTCTCGTCCAGCTTGTTTGCTAGGTTTTGGGCGGTGATATAGTGAAATACGCTAATATCCCAAAAGGGCATAGTGGTCGAATACTCGGAAGTCAGTCTATCCATCGTGGCCATTTCGAGCAAGCTGCTATCACTAATTGCTTCAATGGTTTTGGTGTTCGTACGTAAAATGGCGGCTTCTTTAAAGGCCAGAATTTCTAGAATAAATAAAAACACACTGTCTGATGCAATCGTAGCAACGTCATGGTCCCCAAGCCTTCGATCAAACCTGAGTACACAGTTTTTACCAGCATAGATTTCGCTGCTGTTATATTGTGCAATATTAACAGATAGCTGTTGTTTAATCTCAGGCGAAATTAGCTGTGCCGCCATGTTTTCAGAGTCGTAAGTTTCACTTGCAAGGTAACTAAGTAAAATATCATCAGGGAGAGTTTGCCTTGTTGATAAACAGGTCTTCGCTGCGGACGACAGAAGCTGAATACCAAATTCTTGTAGCAGGTATTCGTTTAAACTCTGGTTGTCGCCTTGCTCTGTTTTTAGTACTAACTTATCAGCAGATATTCTATCAAGAAGTTGTGAGGCGATAAGTTGCTTGTTATGGAGAACGAGCATCACGGTTGCCAGTTGGGTGTTGCTGTCCAGCGTCGCAACCATTTCCATAGACTCATACACACCGTCTTCGTAGTGGCATTCTAGTTCATCGAAGCAAGCGAGTTGGTGTGTGCCAAGGCTGTAGCGTTGTAAGGATTTATGTAAATGACCAGATATCTCATTTTCAATCCGAAAAGACATTTCTTTAATGAGTCCGAGCTCATCGGAATCTGAGGCATCAACAAGGTTTTTATTGAGAGTCTCGTTGGTTACATAGGCGGGGACGACGATATATACGTTGCCATGAAAGTGCTCAGTTACTGCTGTCATTTTACTACTCAGTTTGAAAACAGTTATTGAGAATAATAAGAATTCCAAGCAGAGTAAAATGTAATTTTTTACACTGCTTGGGTTTTCAGCAGATCAGTAAGAAGCTGCTCTGAGGTTTGCTTAGCTGAGGTCTGAAAACTCGTTGTCTAATTCAAGGTCAACAGGTAAATCATAACCGGGTAAACGAATCTCTTTGTCTGTAATGTCTAACTCTTCTCCACCAAGAACATTAAAACCAAACTTGTAAGTGGGTAGGCTTTCACCACGGATCATAGATTGGTTGTATTCTTCCGAGTTAGCAAGTACTTGCTTATTTTTCTCTTTGTGGTTGGCGAGTTGTTCGTCAGAATAACGCTTAGCAAGCATTTTCAGTGTTTGTTGAGGAGATAGAAGCACTGCGGTCGCATTGTTACCACCAAAGCCTTTTGAGTTTAATAGAGCGGCTTGGAAATGATCTTTACCGTAATTTTGATGTTTAAGCTGGAAGTTCAAACCATCCTGGTAAACATCGTCAGCTATCTCGTGAGAGGTCGTAATGCCAGGTAATATACCTTCTTTAAAAACACCAAGTGACAAGTGCAGTTGATCACCGCCCGCTGTACCCTGAGAATGCCCAAGGTAAGCTTTCATTGCGGTAACAGGCATTCCTGTCGCACCAAAACTCACGGCGGCTTTGCTGAGTACATGCGATTCAGTAACACGGTTTTGTGGAGTACTTGTACCGTGAGCTTGAATGAAGGTGTGCTCGGTTAACCCTTGTTTGCCAATCAGGTTCTGTAGGTAAGCCATGGCTTTGCTCATGGTTAAATAATTCCCTACACCTGGCGCTGAAATGGATTTTTTATGGCCATCTGCGTAACTGAAAACGGCTGGAACTGCGCCAAAAATTTCAGCACCTAGCTCTATGGCAAGTTCGTCGTCCATGAGCAATGTCCATTGGCTTGATTCACCAATCGTAAAACCACAGTTTTGCGCAAAAGGGCGACAGCTGCGGCGGTGGTCTGGCTCTTTTTGATTATTAATTTGGTCAAGGGCAAGAAGAGCGGTGTCTTCAGCAAGGGCCCCCATTGTCCTGAAACCTTCAATGATTTCAGGTGTAATAGGCGCATCACTTCCGCCCACCATAGCGACACGGAATTTTCCGCTTTTGATACCTTCGACAGCTTTTTCAAGGTTAAAGAAGTAGGTTGCACAAGCACCAATAGCGGTACCTATACTGCCAACACTACCCAGAATGTAAGCATTAACAAAATCGGCTGGCATTTGAGCATAGCCAAGGGGAAGGTGCTTAGACGTGGTTCTCTTACCCATCAGAGCAGACTTGAGCATACCGCCAAAGCCAAGGTCGTCCATTTGGCCAATGGAGTTGGCCGCATAAACGGCGATTTGGTCAGGCGCAACACAGTCGCGAATACTTTCCCAGTCAATACCACTGCTACGAATGGCGTCAGAGGCACCGTAAACCGTCATCTGTAACCCACGAGGATGGTTACGGCTTTGGTAAAGTTTTGATGGATCAAAGCCCGTTGGCAGTTGTCCAGCGGCTTTTACACTCAATTCTCGAGTGTCTTTGATAAAGGCTTCTAGGTTGCCTTCAACGGTTACCTCGCTAAGAGTGCTCGAGACTTCTTTAACTTGCCAGTTGGTTGGACGGTTTGTTGGCAATGAACGAGTCTTGATAGTAAAACTGAGTTTTTCATCAGCACTAGCACTGCTTAAGGTTGAAGTCTTATGCAGGACTACGTTATCAACATCAAATAAACTTGGGTGAATACGACGAATTAAGGTTCGAGCTAAAATAGACTCACCTAAGCTATCAACGAGAGCTGCAGCATCTAACGCCTCACCACCTTCGGTGTGCCATAAGCCGTTTTTATATTCTGCAACATTGGTAATCGTCGCTAAATCAAGAAGAACGTCTTGTTGAGTTTGTGCAGGTAGCAGGTCAAAAATAATTCTACGATAAGCTTGGTGTGAAGATGTACGACCCGCCGAATTAATTCCGCCAAAGCCAACAATAACAGGTAAACGGGCCAATTGAATTTCCTCGTTTGAAAAATGGGTAAAATATCTATCTATTGTAAAGGATAGGGGCTGTAATTAGCCAGCCTAAGCCATGAGTAATTTAGATACTAGTAAGGATTTTAGTGAGTTTATCGATCTGTAGAAGCTTCGAGTTATTCGTCGTTATAGCGCCACAGTTTGTTGTAGTC
Organism: Marinomonas epiphytica; assembly: GCF_054780655.1. Lineage (NCBI taxonomy): Bacteria > Pseudomonadati > Pseudomonadota > Gammaproteobacteria > Oceanospirillales > Oceanospirillaceae > Marinomonas > Marinomonas epiphytica. The sequence continues at coordinate 56,553 of NZ_BAAGVX010000004.1, read as the reverse complement.
GATCATTCCTTTGATTTCATCAATGTAGGCTTCACCACGTTCTGAATAACTCAATAAACCGTCAGCCAATAACAAACCAGTGATCTCTTGTTGCTGCTGCCTTAACTCGTATCGAGTGTTTCTAAGTTCTTTATAAGCCCCATTGCGGTTTAAGTTGTCAATATACGCGAACACTGACTCACGTACGTTCTTGAACTTTCTCACTTCGTGGTCAGCATCGGCGTCACGAGATTCTGGCACTAAACCGCAGCCTTTTCTAAAACACCACTGGCCAAAAAAGTTATTGCCAAGAGTAGCAAAACGAGAGGTACCCCAAGCTGACTCATTGGCCGCTTGGGCTAGCACTAAAGACGCAGGAATAATATCTAAACGCTTCAATAATGCATGTAAATCAGCTGCTTGGTAGGCTTCTTTTACTTCTAACTTATGGCTTTTCATTTGGTCGTTTAACCAAGAAACATCGTCTTTAGATAATGAATCAAGGTCGTCTTGCAACCATGCTTGAAGGCGTTCTCTGCCATTGCGAGTTAAGGTGTTTTTTTCATCAATAAAGGGTTTGAGAAAACCGAAAAATGCATCTTTGCGTTCTTGTACATCTTTAATGGCCGCAAAATCAGGCTTGCTTCCGTCTGTTGGGTGGGAAGCAAAGTAGGCTTTCTCTTCTTCTGATATACTGGTGTCTTCTTCAGTGTCGCTTGTGTTTTTCTCGACCCGTGGGGAGGCTGCTTTAGCTACATCAGATGACAGTTTTTCTGTTTTATCTTCGGGTTTTACCTGTTCTTGCTCTGTAGGCACAGTTGGGGCCTCCAGTGTCTCTTCTGGACTTTGGGAGTGTTGTACTTTTATCCAAAGAATTAGGATAAGCACAAAAGAAATAAACCAAAGTATTTTGCGTTCCATAAATCGTCACTGTATCTAGCGTTTTAGCAAAGATCCCCAATGTGTAAAAAATGTTCGAACCTCTATTATCTCGAAAAAAGCCTTATATTAATAGGTCTAAATTTTGACCATACAGGCCAATCTGTTTTTTTACCCAGTAAGATATTTGTCTTTGTTATCCAACCGAAATTGAAATTAAAGGGAGTTTGCTTGCTCCTACTCTGGTAGTATTAGCTGTGTATTTTAAACGCTATGTTTAATCAACAGTTTTGTATTGGCGGTTTATTGTAGTTATGTCTGAGCGCTTTGGGTCTCTTCTTGTTCCCCTCTTAATACTATTGGCGAGCATTTATCTTAGTTTACAGATCGCTAGCCTGCCTCCCCAATGGGCGCAATTATTACCTTTTCTCCCTTTCTTAGTCTCTATTATTGCGATTTTTTTAGCTTGGCACTTCAATAAGGGCCGTGCGCTATTGATGGTGCTGGCGTTACTGCTCCCAGTTTATATAGATAGAATGCAGTCCTATGGGTTGAATCAAGCCTATTGGTTAACCGCCTGCGGCATTATCACCTTTGTAGGGTTGCTACAGGAGAGAGGTTTTTTCAATCGATACGTGATTAACCGTGCTTTGTTTCTCTTTATGTTACTGGCATGGGGGTATGGCATAGAACATGGCTGGGTAGAGCTATCGGGTCTGAAAAATGTTGCGCTAACTTCTAATATTACTTTGTCAGAAGGTCTCTTTTGGTTACTACTTGGCTTCTTTGTCTTTGTTATGCTCATCGCATGGTGGCGTTTCCCCACAAGTTACCAAGCCACGAGTTTGAGTAGCTTAGCTTGCTTACTCATTTTAAAAGTGGTCGTCACCAGTTACGCTCAAGCTTACGTTATTCTCAGCGCTAGCTTGCTTACTTGGGTGTGGTTTCTGTTGCTGGAAAGCCATCGCATGGCTTATTTAGATGATTTAACTCAGTTGCCGGGGCGTAGAGCCTTGAATGAAGCCTTCCTAGGGTTATCAAAGCACTATGCCATTGCCATGCTTGATGTCGATCATTTTAAAAAGTTCAACGACACTTATGGTCACGATATGGGCGATAAAGTGCTAAAAGCAGTCGCTAAGCAATTGAAAACATCGGCTTTTCAAGGCAAGGCATTTCGTTATGGTGGCGAAGAGTTTACGTTGCTGTTTAAAGGGAAAAAGATCCGTAACCTAGAAGAGCAGTTAGAAGATGTGAGGCAAAATATCGCTGAGCAAGAGGTCATGGTGTTTGACCCAAAAAAGCAAAAAGATATGCCAGTTAAGGTTACTGTCAGTATTGGCTTGGCACATGTAGAGTCGAATGAGCTAGCGGAAAGTGTATTAAAAAGAGCAGACGAAGCCTTATATCAGGCTAAAAGAAAGGGTCGTAATAAAGTATTTTCTGCTTAGCGCAGATCGTTTGGGTCATAAGGTGAGAGTGAGGTAACAGTGGCGGAAGAAAAGCGAGCGAAAAACCAGCTCAAGCAACATATTAGGGAAAAAAATCAAAAACTCATACTAGATACAGCGGAACAAGTATTTGCACAACAAGGCTTGGCGAAAACCACCATGCAGATGATTGCAGATCAAGCTGGGCTGCCCAAAGCCAATGTGCATTATTATTTCCGCTCTAAAAAAGATCTTTTAGAAGCCGTGTTAGAACGAATTCTGACATTGTGGCTCACTTCTGTGGGCGGTTTCGACAAAGCAACGGGCCCGAAAGAAAACTTCAGTCGTTATATCAGTGAGAAAATCGACCAAACTCGACAATATAAACATGCTTCGAAAGTATTCGCGATGGCGTTAATTGGTGAAGAGCCTTTTGTTTTAGACTTTCTTCGTCAGCATTTTGTGTCTGCTTTAGAGCAAGAAAAGGCCATTATTGATGTTTGGATTAAAGAAGGCCTCATGGCTCCGGTGTCGGTAGAGCATCTATTCATTAGCCTTTGGGCCATGACACAAACATACGCAGATTTTGATGCACAAATAAAAATACTATTAGACAAAGAGAACTTAGAAAACGCAGATTACGAAACAGGTAAAGCCTTTATTATAAGTATGGTTTTAGCGGCTTGTAAGATTGATTAGGAGTTCCATATGAGCCTTGAAAGCGCAATCACATTTTTCATTGCTATTTTTATTTTCAGCATCACTCCAGGGCCTGGGGTGTTCGCTATTATTGCTCGCAGTATGACTAAAGGCGCACGATCAAGCGTGGCGTTATGCGCTGGTATGGCAGTCAGTGATATCGTGTATTTAATTATGGCTTGTTTTGGTTTGGCAGCCATTGCAACAACTTGGGAAGAAGTCTTTTTAGCCATACGCTACGCCGGCGCGGCTTATTTAATTTACTTAGGCTGGAAAATGTGGAAATCCACTACGGTTGGGATTGGCAGCCAACTTGAGACAGGCAACACGCCTAAAGAAGGCATTGCGAGCTTTATTCAGGGGTTTATGATCTCGGCGTCGAACCCTAAAGTCATTTTGTTTTATGTGGCCTTTTTACCGACTTTTATGGATGTCACTTTATTAAAAGGAGCAGACATAGTGCTCGCATCCAGCCTAGCTTTTATTGCTTTAATGTTAGGGTTGTGTCTAATTGCTTACAGTGCATCACAGGCGCGTCGTTTAATGAAATCTGAAAAATCCGTTAGCCGTTTAAATCGTGGTGCGGGTAGTATCATGGCGGGGGCGGGTGCCTATTTAGCCTTAAAAGGCTAGCCTGCCAATGCTTTCTTGAAGCATAAAAAAATCCCTTATCCGATCACTCTGATAAGGGATTTTTATTTAATCTCCAGGTTTATCGAGTTCCGTAGATACGGTCTCCGGCATCACCTACACCTGGGCGAATGTAAGCTTTTTCATCTAACTCACGATCAATAGCGCCAATGTACATTGGGGTATCTGGGTGAGCATCTTTAAAGGCTTTAATGCCCTCTGGAGCGGCAAATAAGCAAATGAAGCGAATGTCAGTTGCACCCATTTCTTTCATTTTATCAATGGCCATGATGGCAGAATTACCCGTAGCCAACATAGGATCAACCACAATGATGGTGCGTTCGTGCACGGAATGAGGCATTTTGAGGTAATACTCAACCGGCTGTTTGGTTTCTGGGTCACGGTATAGTCCAACATGACCGACACGAGCCGAAGGAGACAGTTTTAATACGCCTTCCGCCAAGCCATTACCCGCGCGCATGATGGTAACAACGCACAGTTTTTTGCCTTTTAATACAGGGCACATTGCTTTTTCTAACGGGGTTTCCACTTCAACTTCTACGGTTTCTAGGTCACGAGTCGCTTCATAACCGATGAGTGTGCCGAGCTCTTCTACCAACATGCGAAACTCTCGTGTGCTGGTGTTTTTGTCTCTCAAACTGGTAAGTTTGTGTTGAATAAATGGGTGCTCAGTCAGGGTAATGCCTGAGTAGGTATTGAGAACATCTTCGCGGGTCATGGACTGTCCTTAATGATAAAAAGGCGTGATGGTAGTTTCAAAGATCATACCATTTTTCTTGCTCTAAGCGAATAATCTTGACGAATGCGACAGGTCAGAACAATGAAAACTTGTGAGATTTGAGAATCTTGGGTGACCAACTTGTCTTTATTTGTACTTACCTATCTTACTTATTAGGGATTGTTTTCAACAGGAATGGCATTACATAAAAGGTATTAAGTAATGTGGCCCTTAGGGGAAAGAGAACAGTTTAGAAAGAGATACAACGTATGAGTAATGATCAGAATATAGACCGAGCTGATGATGTTGATGAGTCCGTTGAGGTTGAACAAGAGGTCGTGATTAGTGACCCAAGAGCGCTTGCTCTACCAGATGATGTTTTACCCGATACTCTTTATATTTTACCCATTTCCAGTCGGCCTTATTTTCCTGCTCAGGTGCAACCCATTATGGTGGATGCAGAACCTTGGGAAGAAACCATTGAGCGTTTAGCTGAGCACCCTCAGTCTGCCGTCGGCTTGGTGTACGCGGATAAAACGTCTGGCGAATCTCCAACCAGAGAGTCTTTTCGCTCCATTGGCTGCGTGGCACGTATTCATAAAGCGGAAAAGCAAAATGATAAAATTACTTTTTTAGCCCAGGGCGTACGGCGCTTTGAGGTGGTTGAATGGTTAAGTAATGAAACGCCATTTTTGGCTAAAGTGCGCTATTTGCAAGATGAAAAAACCAGTGACGATGAAGCAAAAGCCTACTCCATCGCGATTTTAGACGCGATTAAAGAGCTGATCCGATTAAACCCTTTGTTCAATGAAGATTTGCGTCAATACCTTGGTCGCTTCTCTTTCAGTGAATCTGGGCTGCTGGCGGACTTTGCCGCTTCAATTACCTCTGCTGAGCCTGAAGATTTATACGAGGTGCTGCAAACTCGTAAAGTTCAACCTCGCTTGAACCTTGCTCTAACCTTGCTGAAAAAAGAGCTAGAGATTGCGCGTTTACAGAATGAGATCAGCTCGGAAGTAAACGAAAAACTGACCAAGCATCAAAGAGAGTTTTTCTTAAAAGAGCAATTAAAGGTAATTCAAAAAGAGCTAGGATTGTCTAAGGATGATCGAACTGCCGATGTTGAAACCTTTGAAGCGCGTATAGCCGATAAAAAGCTCCCAGAGGCCGCGTTAGGTAAAATCCAAGACGAACTGCAAAAGTTGAGTATTTTAGAAACAGGCTCCCCTGAATACGGAGTGACACGTAATTACTTAGATTGGGCAACCTCATTGCCTTGGGGCATTTGTTCAGACGATAACCTAGACATAAAGTCAGCTAGAAATGTCTTAGACCAGCACCACTCAGGTTTGAGTGATGTAAAAGACCATATTGTCGAGTTTCTCGCTTTAGGGGCGCAACGAGGTGAAATGAGTGGATCGATTCTACTCTTGGTGGGGCCTCCAGGAGTGGGTAAAACCTCTATCGGTAAATCCATTGCGGCTTCTCTAAATCGTAAGTTTTACCGTTTTAGTCTTGGTGGAATGCGAGATGAAGCTGAAATAAAAGGCCACCGTCGGACCTACATAGGGGCATTGCCGGGTAAATTTGTTCAAGCTTTAAAAGATGTGGAAGTTGAAAACCCAGTCATTATGCTAGACGAAGTCGATAAAATTGGCTCGTCTTTCCAAGGCGACCCTGCATCGGCTTTGCTAGAGGCATTAGACCCAGAGCAAAACAGCGAGTTTTTAGACCACTACCTAGACATGCGTATAGACCTGTCTAAAGCGCTTTTTGTTTGCACCGCGAATCAACTGGACACCATTCCGTCACCCTTATTAGACCGAATGGATGTGATTCGCTTATCAGGTTATATAGGCGATGAAAAATTGACCATCGCTAAGCAACACCTATGGCCTAAGTTGCTGAAAAAGAACAAATTACTGAAAAAACAACTCAACATTACAGACGCCGCCCTACGCCATATCATTGAGTATTATGCTCGTGAAGCAGGAGTACGTAGCCTAGATAAACTCCTGCAAAAAGTGTTGCGTAAGTCTGTTGTTAGCTTAATGACAGAAGAAAAAGATCATATTAATGTGGGTGTTAAAGATGTTGAGCGGCTCCTTGGTATGCCCTATTTTCGTCCTGAAAAAAATCTGCAAGGGGTTGGGGTGGTTACTGGCCTAGCTTGGACCTCAATGGGAGGTGCAACCTTACCTATTGAAGCGAACAAGGTTCATGAACTCACCCGAGGTTTAAAACTGACAGGTAAACTTGGCGATGTGATGAAAGAATCGGCAGACATTGCTTATTCTTATGTTTTTTCTCACACCAAGAGTTATCAAAAAACACCTGAGTTTTTTGATAAATGCCTTGTGCACTTACATGTGCCAGAAGGGGCGACACCAAAAGATGGGCCGAGTGCAGGAATCAGTATGGCGACAGCATTAATGTCTCTTGCCAAAGAGCTTCCTGTTCGCAAAGGCCTAGCCATGACCGGTGAACTTACGTTAACAGGGCAAGTACTTGCAGTAGGTGGCATAAGAGAGAAAATCATTGCGGCTAAGCGAAGTAAGATCAACGAAGTGATTTTGCCTGAGCCTAACCGGCGTGACTATGAAGAGCTGCCTGAGTCCGTAAAAGAAGGCATGACAGTGCACTTTGCTGAACGCTATTCCGATGTGGAAAAAGTGGTCTTTAATCGTGAAGCGAACGATATTCATTAGAGTAAGCAAACTTAGCATTCTCACTTGGCGAGATACGTGAGAAAATACAAAACCAGATGTGCTAGCATCTGGTTTTTTTTTTGGGCAAGGGTATTTGCTCTACGGATTTTTAGGGGGAGTGAATGCCTGCACAGGCAAAACTAACACAAGGCTCAACACTTAAGCATATTGTCGCTATGTCAGTCACTGGGGCACTGGGGCTAATGTGCATGTTTTTGGTTGACCTAATTGATATGCTGTTTTTGTCGATGCTTGACGAAAAAGAGGCTGTTGCCGCTGTTGGTTTTGCCAGTACCCTGATGTTTTTCACCGTCTCAGTGAGTATTGCCATCTCTATTGCTGCAACGGCTTTGGTGTCTAAAGCTGTGGGGGCTGGGGACATGGCATTGGCTAAACGTCGTGCTGTGAATGTGCTGACCTTTGGTATTTTATTCTCCTCGCTGGTGGTTTGGTGGCTCTGGCCAAAAATTCCTCACCTACTTTTATACATTGGTGCCACAGGGCGCACGTTAGACTTATCTACTGAATATTTGCAGATCATTTTACCCGGCATGCCAGCGGTTATGATCGGTATGATTTGCTCGGGTATTATGCGTGCTTTGGGAGATGCCAAAAGAGCTATGTACACCACCTTGATCGGTGGCTTTGTGAATGCAGTATTAGATCCGATTTTTATCTTTGCCTTTGGCTTAGGTGTACAAGGGGCTGCCATTGCCTCTTTAATATCAAGATTATCCATGGTGGTCGTGTCTTACTATGGTGTCGTTCAGGTTCATAAAATACTTGGGCAATTTGAATTGAAGGACTTCCTAGAAGACCTGCTACCCATTTTAAAAATTTCAGTGCCAGCCATGCTGACCAACTTATCATCCCCCTTGGCTAATGCCATTGTAATGTCCCATGGGGCAGATTTTGGCGACGACGCGGTAGCAGGTATTGCGATAATTGGGCGGATTATTCCTGTGGTGTTTGGTGGTTTATTTGCGTTGTCGGGTGCTGTGGGTCCCATGTTAGGACAAAACTATGGTGCTAAACGCTTTGATCGAATGTACGACACGATTAGCAGTGCGGTTATTTATGCGTTGGGCTACTGCTTAGCCTTATGTACAGGACTGTACCTTTTACAAGATAGTTTGGTCACTGCATTTAGTGCAGCAGAGCAGACCGCTCATATGATCCAGTTTTTTGCTAGCTATGTTTCATTTAGCTTCTTCTTTCAAAGTTTGCTTTTCATTGCTATTGCTGTATTTAACAACCTTGGTAAACCTTTTAACAGTACATTGCTAAATTTTGGTCGTGCCACTTTGGGAACATGGCCGCTGATCACCATATTCGGCTGGTTAATGGGAGCTGAAGGGGTGTTAGTTGGTCAGGCTGTGGGGTCGATTATTTTTGGCAGCATGGGCTTTGTAATGGCACGTAATTACCTAATTGAGCTTGAACAAAAAGAGCAGTCATAACCCCTATAGACTCTAGTAAATGACTGCTATGCACTCACTGTGCATTCTAACTTTTGGTTTAACTACGCCCTATAATTTGGCGTAGTCTGCGTATTTCATTCTTTTCTGAAGGGTGATCTGGAATATGCAAAGCCATAAGTAAAGATAAAACCGCCATGGCTGCACCCGCGTAGAAAACACTGGCGGGAGAAACCAACCAGAGCAAACCAAAACTTACAGGAATAAACACGGCAGCAATATGGCTAATGGTAAATGACACTCCAGCGGTAGAAGCTATATCAGCAGGGTCGGCAATTTTCTGGAAATAAGTTTTTATGGCTAAAGCTAAAGCAAAAAATAAATGGTCTATCACGTATAACCCCGCCGCCATTTCAGCGGATTCAACCATAGCGTAGCCAACGAATACTAAAATAAGCCCAATGTATTCAAATACTAAGGCTTTTCGTTCTCCTATGACGCCAATAAGACGGCCAATCTTTTTGGCAAATAACCAGTTAAACGCATAATTTATTAAAAACAATAGAGTGATGTCGGCCGCTGAATAACCAAACTTTTCAACCATTAAGAAGCCTGCAAACACCACAAATATTTGTCGTCTTGCTCCACTAATGAAGACTAGTGCGTAGTACAGGCTATAACGCTTGCGCAAAATTAACTTTTTATTTTGCACGGTAGTGCTTTCAAATGTGGGAAAGGCTAACCAAATGAAGACAACGATAATCAAGGCACTTGAGCCTGCAATCAGATAGACCCACTGGTAATCCAAATTTAGCATTTCTAATAATACCCAGAGCACACAATAGGTAATTAAAGACGATAGGGCTCCTACCGAGATTAGCTTGCCCAGTATTTCAGGAGCTTCTTCTTTACTAAGCCATTGTAACGACAAAGACTGTTTAAGGGTTTCTAAGTAATGGAAGCCAATGGACATCAGTAATGTTGTGCACAGTAAGCCGGTAACAGAAGGAAAAAAGCCAGTAATGGCAACACCAATGGTGAGCATGGCTAGTGACAGAACCATAAATTTTTGTTCACGAATGAACAGCAGTACAAACACTGCCGTAAAGGCAAGGAACCCTGGGATTTCTCGCACACTTTGCAACAAACCTATTTCAGCGCCAGTAAAGGCTGCCTTTTCTATAACAAAGTTGTTAAGTAGCGCTTGCCAGCTGGCAAATGAAATAGGTAAAACGATAGCGACAAGCATAAGTAAGTTTTTCGGGGTGCGCCAATCTTTACTGGGTTGCCTTGTCATTTTTGAGGTTCCTGCTCTACTGGTTTGATTACGCCCAGTTTAGCAAGTAGTATTTTGTCCTTCATTCTATTAAAAGTCATTAGGTTTAGATAAAGTGACAAAACACTCAGCCAGCGGACTTTCTTATATTCCTTCAAATGAGCAGATACGACGTGCTCAGCATCAGCACGTGTTAGCCCGACAATATGACATGAAAGCAGGCTATGAAGGTAAGCGCCATTGCCATGCTTGGTTTCAGCTCATGTATTCGGCCAATGGGCTATTAAATGTTGAGCTGGAAGGGCAGTTGATGGTGGTGCCTCCTCAGCGCGCAATCTGGTTGCCGCCTAACTGCGAGCATAAGGTAACCACACCTCAAGGGGCACAGTTCCGTAGTTTATATTTTCGCCCAGAGAAAGTGGCAAGTTTGGGCCAAGAGAGAAAAGCCTTCACTGTTACGCCCTTAATCAAGGAACTAATTTTAGCCATTGTTGAAAGGTGCGACACCAACTTAGAGTGGCAAGAGTCGGACGAACGCTTGTTGTTGGTTTTATTGGATCAGCTGGTAAAACAACCAAGTAAAGAGTTGAGCTTACTCATGCCGAGTGACCATCGTGTGTTGGGGCTAGTGCAAGAAATTCAGCAAAACCCTTGCAATCATACGGGATTGGAACAATGGGCCGAGAGGTTAGGGGTATCCAGCCGGACAATCAGCCGCATCTTCTTGTCGCAAACCGGTATCGGCTTCAAAGAATGGCGGCAACGAGTACGCTTACTGCACTCATTGTCGTTACTTGAACAAGGGGTATCTGTAACTCAAGTGGCTTTTGATGTAGGTTACCAATCAAGCTCTGCGTTTAGTTATGCTTTTCAGCAGTTTTTTCACCAGTCACCGAAAAAATATTATACCCCTTAGCGGCTTGACCTATAGCCCCAAAACCTTGTCCAATAAGTTCTTTCTTGTTTAGTTGGCCTTCAGAATGGATGCATCGATCACACTTTCGTACATTTTTATACTGATAAAGTGGAGTAGTGCGGGTATAAGTTAGAAATGTTGGAATATGTGCAAATTTGCCAGTGATGGCGGGATATAGAGTTGAAAAAAACAAATTATAAAGAGCTAGAACAATTCATCTCGAACTCTAGACTAAAAAGCTACGAACAGATCATCAAGAAAAAGAAACTTGAAAACCTAATTGCTGCTTACAATTGGAATAAGCAGGTTTCAACAGCACTCTATCCAATTTTACAGTGTTTAGAAATCACCTTGAGAAATGCATTACATATTGCGGGTTCTGAGGCTTTCGGTGCAAGTGATTGGTATGAGCAAGTTTTAAAGCATGGTGGGGATGAAAAGTTTAAATCTGACGCGACTAAGCATGTAATAAAATATTACAGAAAGTCGGCTGGATATAAGAAAGAGGTGGGTAAGAAACCATGGCTCTCTAATCATGAAAGTATGTTGGCAGGACCTAAAAGAAAGCTTTCAAATGAGGGTAAAAATTTCTCAGCTAATAATGTAATTAGTACCGTGATGTTTGGTTTTTGGGTCAGTTTTTTTGAAGATGCCTATGCAGGTATTGACCCTAAAAAGAGCTTTTGGCCTCACCAGGAATCTAAAGTGTTTTTAGGTAATACAAATGTTAACCGAAAGCAGGCGCATTTATTGCTCCTAGAATTACAAAGGTTGAGAAACCGTATGTCTCATCATGAGCCTGTATGGAAAGATAAGTCTGTAGTTGATGACAAAAGCGCTATCCAATTTCTTCATACTCAAGTAGATAACGCACTGCTGCTGATTCGCAGTTTTTCTAACGAGCGATATGAACACCTTTTGAAGTCGGGTAAGGTGGCTTTTTTTAAAGGAGTTTGTAGCAGGCAAACTTTGCTAGCGTATTTACGCGAGGACCAATTTAAGAGACTTGATAAGAAAAAAGTTAAGAAGCTAGTATGCAGGGAAATGCGTAATGTTAGAGTTGAACCAGTGATACTAACAGTTCATGGCGTGCCAAAGTTTATTGTTGACCTTTGGCCTAGCTAAGTAGATACAAAAATGCGCCGTATAGGCGCATCATGCTGGATAACAACGTACTTTATTCGGCAACCATCCAAATATGCGCAAAGGTTATGAATCCCATTGAACCTCTGCACGTTCACTAATAATGATCTTAAGTTATGTTGACGAAGCCGTCAAGGTGGCTCGTGGCCACCATCATTATAGATTGGGCTTTGCCGCAAACTTAGCTTTTAAATTAATTACACAGATCGTTTAGGTAGGAAAGGTTATGTGCACTCCAGTAAAGCTTTGACCAATCAAGCTCTGCGTTTAGTTATGCTTTTCAGCAGTTTTTTCACCAGTCACCGAAAAAATATTATACCCCTTAGCGGCTTGACCTATAGCCCCAAAACCTTGTCCAATAAGTTCTTTCTTGTTTAGTTGGTCTTCAGAATGGATGCATCGATCGCACTTTCACACATTTTTAACACTGTGTTTCCGCTAGCTTTTATTGTCTTAGTTGCATTTTTATACGCTAGGGTCAGGCCGACAGACATGTCGGTGGCCAATCGGTTAAATATCAGTGTATTTGTTCCCGCGCTTATTTTCTCTGTAATGGCATCGAAAGAGTTTCATGTCGCTTTGTATCTCGATTTGATATTAGCCGCTGCTGTCGTGGTGCTTGGTTCAGGGTTATTGGTCTGGCCTCTGTGTCGTTTGCTTAACGTAGAAGTTAAAACACTTGTGCCTCCAATGATGTTTAATAACAGTGGTAATTTGGGCATCCCTCTTATCGTATTGGCTTTTGGTGAAGCTGCCCTGCCCATTGCCGTTGTTTTATTCTTAACAGAGAACTTGCTCCACTTTACGGTTGGCATGTATATGATCAACCCTAAGTCTAATTTTATTAATATTTTAAAAATGCCCATGGTGCTGGCGACTATTTTAGGTTTGCTATGGAGCTTGCAAGGTTGGGGCCTGAGCCCTGCTATTCAGGTGTCGGTTGATATGATGGGGCAAATTGCCATTCCGCTCATGCTGTTTGCTTTAGGAGTGCGCATGACCAGCGTGGATTTCAGCCAATGGAAATTGGGAGTGATAAGCGGCTTTATCAGCCCCATTAGTAGTTTAATTATTGCGGTGATCTGGCAATGGTTTGCTGAGCTGTCACAAGAGCAATTTGGCTACTTGCTTCTATTTGCTTGCCTACCGCCTGCTGTATTGAATTATATGGTGGCAGAAATGTATCAACAGGAACCCCATAAAGTGGCTTCTATGGTGTTAATTGGCAACCTAATGAGTATTGCCATCGTCCCTTGTGTGCTATTTTATGTTCTTTGAGTGGCAGTTTGACTAACTAAAATGAGTAATATGATGATAAAAGTTGTACTCGTTATTTTATTGGTTGTAGGCTATTTTTTACTAGCTAAAATTTTGGCTTCTAGCATTGCATCTCTAAGCCAGAAAAAGTCAGTGAAAGATGTACGCGCAAGTTATGTCGCAAAAATGCTCAATCTTGGCTTAACCGCGCTTTTTGTTCTATTGATTTGTTTAGTATTAGGCGTGGGCTATGGTGAGCTGGCCATTTTCTTCTCTTCAGTCTTTGCTGTTGTCGGTGTGGCTTTGTTCGCTCAATGGTCAATTTTAAGTAACATTACAGCGAGCTTGCTGATCTTTTTTAGCTTTCCATATAAAGTCGGAGATTGGGTAAAAGTGGTCGATAAAGATGATGAAATCATTGGTCAGATTATAGAAATTTCCACTTTCCATGTGATAATTCGGCGATTATCGGAAGACGTTGTGACCTATCCTAATAATCTCATTTTGCAAAAACCTGTTATTCGTCTTCAAGGAAAAGAAGCGGCGCAAGCTTTTAGCCAATTTAAAGAAAAGGCCGAAGCGCCTCAACCAGAAAATAATAAAAGTTAACGTTTGTATAAAAACTAGCCTGTATTTGGCTTACTTCTTACTACTATGTCATAATGGCTTCTCTAATTCACTTGTGAAAAAGAGGAGCGAACTATGCAATCAGATCCAAATGAGCTTTTACAAAAGAACCGAGAACTGATTCATTCCGATGCTCTAAAAGTGAAATCCCATGTGCAGCGTTCGCAAGCCGACTGGATTCTTCATACCTTAATGATCGAAGGATACGATGTACCCTTCCGCTTTAAGCGCCAAGGAAAGTACCGAACTCTTAAAGGGGCACGCGTTAACCTTACTTATTACCCTGCCCAAGAGAGTGTCGCGGGCATTCCTATGGAAGTGATGAAGGTGGTCCGTGTAAAACGTACCTAAATTGTCTGTTGATCCTCGCCTAAAGGCTTTTCTTATTCCCTTGAGCCACTTAACGTGTCTTTTCTATCCAAAAGCATGTAATGGGCAATAACCTTATCTGCTTACTACTATGTTATGGGCTCGCTTTATTCAAACTGATACACCATAAGTGATCCCGCTATGGCTGGCATCCTTTATGAGATTACTTCCATGCGTTTATTTGCAGATTTATTACATGAAAGGGCTTTCTCTGATCATACGACAGTCATGAACTTCAATAATTTATTGAAATAAGCGCAAACGTCCTTAAAGAAGTGAATAAATGATTATTGAGCTTAGGAGTTCGCTTCAAGAAAAAGGCTATTGTTGAAACAACAATCATTGAGTTAGCTTGTCCAATCTAAAATAAAACGAAGTCATGAGATCCCGGATTGCATCAGGTTAGAGCGGTAATTAATGTTTTCCGCGAGTTAAAGACACATATTGCTGTGGATGCTGAATATAGTCTCATTCATAACTTCACGACCACGCCAGTTAATGAGTAGGGCCTTAACTAGATAACAGACCAAGGGACTTTGTATTAGCAGATTCGTGATAATGGTATTTATAACCCTCTAAAGTCTGTAATTTTAAGGCGTGGATGGAGTTAAATGGGGGTTACGAATCAATTGTAGGTTTGTTTGAATTTTGCCTAAGATGTGCATTTTGTTTCAATTTCCATTTAGCAAATAATTGAATAAGAATTGTTCTATTTGCGTTAATTATGTAAGTTAAAGTAAAATAACGGAAAGAAAAGGATTTTTTTTAGTGGTATTTCGATCATTATTTACATTTTTCTTGTTGTGGTTAGCTCTTTTGTCTGAAATTTCTTACTCAGCTGAAGAGGAAACGATACGTAACCAAGCTGATTGGCGTCTACGCAACAAAGAAGCTGAAGAAACACTGAATAGAAGTCTTGAAGAAGCGAGACCTCCCATTCAGCTGCCACAGCCTCCTGTCACACCGCAGATAGTAGAAGATGAGGAAGTGTGCTTTGTTGTGGACCATATTGAAGTTAATGGTCTGCTTTCCGATTGGGCATTAGCTCAGGGCGAACAATATCTTGGGCAATGTATCGGTGTTCAAACTTTGAAGGCTTATGTTCGTCTGATCAATCAAAAGTTATTGGCAGATGGCTATGTAACATCAAGAGCGGTATTGCCTGAACAAAACATTGCTTCCCGAACCGTCATGATAAAAGTGGAAGAGGGGTTTGTTGAGCGCATAGTCTTTCCTAGGGAGTATCGGTTTAGTTGGAAAAATGCTTTACCTGTAAAAGAAGGCAAAGTTCTTAGCTTACGTGACATGGAACAAGCTGTTGAACAATTGAGTCGACTTCATTCTCAAGATGTAAAGTTCAGTATCAAACCGGGGAACTATCCTAATTCCAGTATATTGATTGCTGAAGTGAAGCAGTCTAAATCTTGGTTAATCAGTACGTCGATTGATGATAGTGGTAGTGAAGCAACAGGAAAATATCCTCTTACGGTAAATGCTGTGGTCGATAATTTTGTTGGTGCGCAAGATGTTTTAGCGACTTCCTTTTCTAGATCTAGGGGGGGCGCTGTAGGTGAGTCTAATAGTCGGTATTTTTCTTGGAGTATGCCTTTCGGATATTGGTTATTAGGACTTTCTTATAGTCATTCAGATTATCTTCAGGTCACCCAAGGTAGTGTGCGAGACTTTGAATTGAGCGGAAATAGCCAGAACAGTAAGCTGAGTCTTGACTATGTTGCTCTGCGTAATAACAAAGCAAAGCTAACTCTTAACAGTGAACTGAAAACAAGAACTAGGCGCAGCTATGTAGAAGATGCTGAAATCAACGCCCAACGACGCAATCTCACCGAACTTGATTTGGGATTAAACTATCGACACTTTTTGGGTCGCAGTATCTTCGACTTTTCTTTCGATATTCATCAAGGGATTGATAACTGGCTAGGGGCCGATAAACGTAGCCTTGACGCTGCAGAAAATGTCGCTCAGCCGGACTATCGTTTTTACTCTATGTCTCTTTCTTTGAATCATCCATTTACCTTTTTTGAGCAGCAAATGAATTATACAGGGCGTTTGTTTGCGCAGTATTCAGATACAGCTATCTATTCTTTGGACTGGTTCTCTAACGGTGGCCGTTACACGGTAAGAGGGTTTAATAGCGATGAATCATTAAGCGCAGAGCATGGCTGGCGCTTAAAGAATGATGTCGGCCTACCTATTCCGATAAATAGCGCTTCATTCTTTCCATATTTGGGGTTAGATATTGGGCAAGTTTCTGGAGATGGTGCTGAGAATGAGACCAGTCGAACAATGATGGGGGTAACCGTTGGAGTAAAAGGAGATATATCTAATATGAACTTCGATATAGCAGTTTCAGAGCCTTTTATTGAATACGGACCATACGCTAAAAAAAATGACTTTTAAATTAGCGCGATGCTGTCAGCTCAATTTTAAACGATATTAAATAATAGTCAGTTTCAATATAGATACAATTGAATCAACTTAGGGATGAGTTACATGTTTAAATTAAGACGATGTGTGAAATGTTGTTTTTTAGTCATGGGATTATTTCAATCGGTATCGCTTGATAAAATTACCCATCAGAAAACCACCTCTTTAAAGTTTAAAAAATCTTCTAATGTATCGTTATTGGAGCCATTTCGTCGTAACAAAAAGTATATAGCACAGATTATATTATCGGCTTATCTCTCTGCCCCTGGGGTTTTGCTAGCAGAGGGCGCGAAAGCTGCATTGAACAGTGCACATGCTCCGGGGTTTGATGTCTCTGCTAGTGGTGTTCCTATTGTCAACATAAATGCACCATCGGCGAAAGGCGTGTCTCGTAACGAGTACGATCAACTTAATGTTAACAACATTGGTTTGATCTTTAATAATTCGACGAACATAACAGCTACTCAATTAGCTGGTTATATCGATGGAAACCAGCGGCTAGAAGGCAAGAGCGCTAGCATTATATTAAATGAAGTCACAGGTAACAGCCGTAGTGCTTTAAATGGCTACATGGAAATCGCTGGACGATCTGCCGAGATGGTTATTGCCAACCAAAATGGCATAACTTGTGACGGCTGTGGGTTTATCAATACCACTCGAGCGACTTTAACAACTGGCCAAGCATTATTCGACGGGCAGGGTGGTTTGTCTGGTTTTGACGTTTCACGAGGCGATATTGCCATTTCTGGTCAAGGTTTGAACGATACCCAAACTCATGAGTTAGATATTTTGGCGCGTAGTGTCAAGCTTAATGCCAAACTATGGACTGATCAGGCCACCATCATCACCGGTGATAACCTCATTAACTACCAAGACAAGTCTGTTACTGCTCGATCCAGTGGTGAACGGGAAGAATTTGCATTGGACGTTGCGGCCATTGGCGGCATGTACGCCAATCGTATTCGTTTGATTGGTACTGAACAAGGATTGGGCGTGAATATCGGCGGTGAAGTCAGGGCCGTTGACGATATAGTGCTTGATAGTCAAGGAAATATTGTTCACGGTGCAACTTTAAGTGCTGATGATATTCAAATTGAAGCCAATGTGTTGAAAAACAGTGGAGCAATTTTGGGCAATAAGGTGTCATTAGCGGCGACACAAACTCTGGTTAATTCGAATCAAAATGCTCAAGTACACGCTGCGAAAACATTAAACTTGTCATCATATGGCGACATTGTTAATGATAACGACGCCATTTTTTCTTCTGATGATCAGCTGGTTATTCATACCAATGGGACATTCAGTAACTTGAATGGCGCCAATACTTACTCTTCCAATGACATGACACTGCAATCTCTGGGGGGGCTTGTTAATCAAACGAGCACAATAGAAGCTGCTCATGACCTTACTCTTATCAGTCAAGCTTTTAGCAACGATGCCAACAGTACTATGTTGGCAGAAAATGGCATCCTAAACATCATGATTGGCGAGCGGGAAGACGACGATATACTGACTCTAACTGGGCCGTTAACCAATAAGGGAACGTTAACGGGTAAGGATGTTAAATTGACGGCCACGGCCATTTACAATGACACCAGTAACAGTCGGATTAGCGCTACAGGCGATGCTACCTTAATCGCTACTAAGGGAGAGGTGAGTAACACTAACAGCGCCAGCATTCGTACCAATGGTTTGTTAACCATTGAAGCGAGGACGGACCTGATTAATACCGTCAGTCAGATTGAATCCGCACAAAATATACGTTTGTCCAGCCGCAACATTGATAATACAGCAGGGGCATTAATCCGTGCCAACGACACTATCACCCTAGACTGGGAAGGTGCTTTAACCAATGACAACGCCATAATTGAAGCACGAAATACCATTCAAACTGCGCAAGCTATCCAAAGCACAGAAGATAATGTCGAGAATCCTCGTTCTGGTAGTCTGACTAACCAAAGCAACGGCACGATCACCGCGTTAAACGGCCAATTGGATTTAACCTTAGGCAGCCTAGCTAACTATGGTGTAATTGGAGCCAATCGTGTCACCTTGAACAGCAGTAGCCTATTAAACTCAGGCAGTAATGGGGCCATCGTGGCCAATGAGTATCTGGATCTGGCATCGAATAGCAGTATTGATAATTACGATGGGGCGTCTTTGTTCAGCTTGGGCAGCGGAGAATTGTATGCCAAAGGCAATATCACCAACAGTTCGGCAGATATTGAAACCCGAGGTGGGGACTTAACCATTGAGGCGAGTAACATCGTTAATAAACGATCCCTTGTGAAAGTTGAGCATAATTCCGTCAGTAGAAATCATGAAATCACTGGCAGCATTATAGTTATACAAGAGCCTGTGCATGAGAGAAAAGGGAAAATAACTGAACAAACCTTTACCACATATACAGAGACTATTGTTACTCCATACATCTCCCAAATCAGTGTGGAAGGTAAAATCACGTCCCAAGGGAGTTTAAACGTCGAAGGTTATGTTGATAATCTTTATTCCACTATCAGTGCCAATAACAACCTGAACTTTAATGGCGGGATTAACAATCAGTCTTTGACTGCGACACAAACCATTAAAACGAATGGAACAGATCGAAATCTAAAAATTTGGCATTCTTTTTATCGCGAAAGTCGTAAAGGTAAAGGTTCTTATAACCGAGAGAGAAGGAGCGAGACGACAACTAATTTCAATCGCCTTAATACAAAGCCTGTATCATTACTCTCTCCTACGCTTTCTAGTAAAAATGCCATCACTGGCAAAGGCGGCAGCATACAAAATGTAGGTAGTGTGGATGAAATATCAGAAGAGTTAAGCCGTGCTGAGATGATTAAGCAACGCCGAAATGCTATTTTTGATGACCTTTCAATAGACGATTTTATTAGCAGTGCCCAATTTTCCGTTACCCAATCATTAGGTTCTGGTTACCTGATTGAAACCAACCCTTTATTCACCAATTACAAAACCTTTATTTCATCTGACTATCTGTTGAATAAAATGCTAGGAGATAGCAACGGACGTACAGGCAAAACTGCATCGCGCCTTGGGGACGGCTATTTAGAGCAACAAATGGTGCGTCAGCAAATACTCTCCTACACAGGACAACAAACCTTACCTAATCAAGAGGACATTGAATCCGCCTACGCGACCTTGATGGACAATGCTTTAAATATATACACAGACTTAAAATTAAGCACTGGTATTGCACTCAGTAATGAACAAGTAGCCAAGCTAAAACAGCCCATAGTATGGATGGTGACTGAGACAGTACAAACCGCTTCTGGTCCCAAACAAGCCTTGGTTCCTAAGGTCTACTTACCTAATACCGACGATCTGATGTTGCGACCAGATGGAGCCTTGATTGCTGCCAACAACATTGATATCGAGGTGGACGAGAGTCTGACTAACTCAGGGGCTATCCTGGCAAGCAATGGGTTAAACGTCAAAGCGAAAAACATAGAAAACACGGGTAGCTTAACTGCAACAGATTCGCTGACTCTTGATGCAAGTGAAGATCTCACTTCAATTGGCGGTGATTTATCTGGGCAGGATATCCATTTATCCGCAGGGCAGGATATTAAAATGGTTGCTAGCTCTGTGGAGGCACAAGGCAGCTTAGCCCTGGCAGCAGGCAATGACATTCAGCTTTCTGCCACTCAATCGATGCAAACGACAGGTTTTACGGATGACATTACAACCACAACGACACACAATATGACTCAGTTGACCGGTAAAACGGTAGCCTTGAACGCCGAATCTGGAAAAGTGACGTCAGAAGCCGCACATATTAAGGCAACACAGAGCATCGACATTAGTGCGGAAGAAGTGGAATTGCTTGCTCTAGCCGATTCGACAAAGCGTACGATAGATAATTCCAGTAAATGGAATCCTCGTACAAAAGATATTACGACCAGTTCAAGTGTGACCCATCAATTGAGTCAGTTAGAAGCCGGCAATATTAATATACAAGCTGCGGAAACAATCACCAGCCAAGGTGCTCAGTTGGCAGCGGAGGAAGACTTGACTCTATCCGCCAACAACATTGATCTTTTGGCGGTGAAAGACACCAAAGACGCATACAGCTTTGTAGGCGGTGGTGGTAATGCCACGGAAAAAAGTTCTCACAACGAAAGCCTCACAGGCACCAAACTAAGCGCTGGCGGTACATTAAATCTAGTAAGTCAGCAGGATATCTTCTCAGAAGGTTCGACTCTTACTGGTGATAACGACATTGCGTTGGCTGCGGGTGGAGATGTGATGTTAGCCAGTGCCCAAGCGACTAATTCCAGCTTTGAAGAAGTGAAAAAGAAAAGATCTGGTTTATTGGGCTCGAAAACCTCTACTAAAACCTCTACGTCTGAAAGCACTACCAACCAAGGTACGAATCTAGCCTCTGGTGGCGATATTCAAATCACTTCAGGAGCGGATATTATTCTATCGGGCTCCAAAGCCACAGCCGCAGGTGGTATTGATTTACAGGCTCAAGGCGATATTCAACTCTTATCAGCGGTGGATCAATCCTCTTCTCGTTACCAAGAACAGAAAAAAGGTACTTTTAAAGTCAAGGCCAAAGACCAAGGCTCGATCACACAAACGGCTGTTACCAGCGATCTCGTTGCCAATGGGACCTCTGGTGATGGCGATATTGCATTGGCGTCAGGTAATAACATTACCCTGGAAGGTGCGACTTTAGCCGCCAACGATACCTTATCAATGGGCGCAGGCTCTGACTCACTACAAGCCGTCACACAAAATGCCGATGGTAACTATGTCAGTGCCAATGGTGCGCAGGTGGGGAACGTGATAGTGGGCAGCAAAGCCCTGCAAAGCAGTGAGTGGAGTGAATCCTCCTCTGGCTTCCGTGGCATATTTAAAGATCTTGCCAAAGGCTTAGCTGTGGTTGCCGCAATAGGTACAGGCGGCTTAGTGCATGGTGACATCAAAGTAGGGGAAGCGGATGCGACTCGTACTGACTCATTAACACAGCAGACGGCGACTCTTGCTGCCAATGAGCTTGATATCAATGCACAAAACAACCTTACCCTGATCGGTACCAATGTCGAGGTCTCCAATACGGCGAACCTGAGCGCCAACGACATCATCATAGATGCAGCTCGTGAGCAAACCGTCGTCTCTAATGCTCACACTGATCAAACAGTCTCAGGTAAGGGCGCGGCGTTACAAAAAGATCAAATCAGCCTCGCGAGTATCACTGAGACCGATCAAACCGAACGCACAACAACCACATCTAATACCTGGGCGGGCAGCTCTATCTCGGCGGGTAATCTCAACATTCAAGCCAACAATAATGTTGCCATTGTCGCGAGTGATGTGAACGTCACCAACGATGTCAGTATTGAAGGGGACAACGTACTGATTGGTGGTCGAGAAGCCACCACAGAAACCACCCATGACAGCATCACCAAAACCAAAACCCTCGATGCTGGTGTAAGAAATGCCTATGTGGATGTCGTTCTAGCGGCAGAGGCCCTAAAAGACGCCAAAGACGCTGTTGGTGATGCTAAAGATGCTTATGACGACGCCAAGCAAAAAGTCGCCGAAGGCAAACTGCCTGAGAGTGATTTGGATTTCTACAAAGTTAACCTTGCCGCTGCTACGGCTAACCTTGCCAGTGCCACCACAGCGGTAACTTCAGCAGGGGCCAGCGCTGCTGCCAGCACTGCCACCTATGGCTTTACAGTTAGCGGCGGTGTGACCACCCAAACAGATACAACTAGTACCACCACTACCCAAGGTACTTGGAATGGCTCCAATATAAACATTGGTAATAATGCAAGCGTAGCAAGTGAAAATAACCTAAACATCGAAGGTTCCAGCATCAACACTGTAGGTCAGCTTGCACTAAATGCCCAAAACATCAATATTACTGCTGGTCAAAACACTTATACCGAAAATACTGAGAGTCATAGTGAAGGCGCGAGTGCTAGCTATGGCTCATCGGGTGGATTCAGTGGCGGTATTAATGCCAATCAGAGCAAAAGCGACAGTCAAAGTGTTACGCACAGCAACAGCCAAATTGGCGCGGGTAGCCTAGTAAGCAACAGTGACAAGCTCACCATAAAAGGTGGCAACCTTAACGCCACAGATATTGATATTACGACCAACAATTTAACGGTCGCTAGCCTACAAGATACTGCTAACAGTAATAGTAAAAGTACTGGAGGAAGTGTTGGTTTTGGTAGCAGTAATAATGTCGGCATTAACGCCAGTCAAAGCAGCGCGGACAGTGCCTGGGTAAACCAACAAAGCGGCATCACCGGCAGTACAGTCAACATCGCGGCTAAAGACACCAGCCTAACGGGCGGTGTCATTGCGGCTGTTGATGAAGAAGGCAACAGCACTGACCGGTTAAATTTAACCACAGACACCTTAACCGTTGCAGATCTGCAAGACTTCGACAACAGCCAATCCAAGGGAATAGATCTCTCCCTAAGCAAAAACACCACCACACTGGGTGCCAACTTTAACGGCCATGAAAAAGCCCAGACCAACAATGTCACAATAGGCCTAGGCAGCGTCACCGTTAGCGGTACCGACCTAAACGAACAAGCACAGTTTGCCGATCTCAACCGAGACGCGGCTAATAGCCAAGAAATCACCAAAGACATGGAACGTGGTGGTTTGGACATGTCTTTAACCGTCGACAACCGCATGTTGAGCGAAGCAGGATGGGAAGACATTGCCGAGGATGTTGAAAAGACTAACGAATTAGCTGGTGATGGAGCTAATGCACTTGGCATGAAGGGCGTCACGAAATTCCTATACAACATAAATGATCCTGAGGTAGCCGCTCAGCTACAGGGAAGAGAAGAAGCCGCTCTGGATGCGTTGATTGATGTAGGGGTTGATCCAAAAATCGCCAAGTCAATTATGACGAATCCAAACCTTTTCCAAACCGCTGGCGGCATATTGACTAATGAGCAGGCGCTTCTTGATGGAAGGGAGCCGGAATCACCGGAAATCGAAAAAGGAGCATCAACCAACGAGTCAGCTAAAAATAGCGAAGGTATGCTTGTTGTTGAAATCACATCGGGCCGTCAAAATAACCCTGTCGAAAAGGTTCTGTTAGGCGCGAAAGAGGTTCGGGACTTTGTTAGTACACTACCAGCAGAAGAAGCCAATGCTGCGATGCTTGCACTGGGAGTATTGACAGGAGGTGTGATCAAAACCGCCATAGAGGTTGGTAAAGATGTCATAATAAATGAAACAATGGGCGATACCCTGAATGATCTGCAAAAGAGTGTCGCCACCGCTGCCGCAGCAGGTGCGCAGGGCATCGACCTCGCCACCCAAAAAGACTATATTGAAATCGAAGGAGAGCGTGGTGGGCATGCTCATAACCTGCAAGAAGGAGCAGAATTTGGTTTAGAAGTGATTGGTCTTGGCGCAGGCGCAGGGTTGATAAAAACGGGGATTGGTCAAAAGAGTGTCGTAAATAGCAGTGTCGCCGATTCTTCTGGTAGTGTAGGGAGTGGTTTAGGCCCAGAGGATAATCTGCCGGTTAAATCAGCCCCGACAAGGGAGAGTGTTCGTGCGGAACTCGATAAGCTACCGGACGGCCAAGGTGCTAATTTTGATGTTCGTCAAAATGCTGATGGTAGTTTTAGTGCGGTTAGGAAAGACGTAGACGCTACCCCTCCAATCAAAGTGACCGAAGACGGTAATCTTGCTTCGCCTATAAAAACCCAATCTAATAGTGATGCTCAAGTCGTTCAGAATCGAATAGATGGCTCTCGAAGAGAGGCGGAGGTTGAGGCCGAACTAAAAGAAGCTAACCCTAATGCCTCCGTTCAAAATGAGCAGTTCTTGCGTGATAAAAACGGTAATATTGTCGTTGACAGAATTACAGGTGAGCGTCGAAGAGTTGACCATGTAGTCATTGAAGATGGGCGTGTTACGGACGCAGTAGAAACAACCAGTTTAACAGCCAAAAAAGATGCTCAGAAGGCAAAAGAAGATCGCATACTTGAGCAAGGAGGTAATTTTGTTAAAGATAGGGATACAGGGTGCACAATACCACTTGACTGTGAAATTAGACTGGATAGGCGAGAATAAGCGTGTTTAATGAATTAAAGAAAAAGGCAGAAAACCACTTACTTGAGGTTGAGGACTTAATTGAGCTGGCGGTTGCTAAAAACA
Organism: Marinomonas epiphytica; assembly: GCF_054780655.1. Lineage (NCBI taxonomy): Bacteria > Pseudomonadati > Pseudomonadota > Gammaproteobacteria > Oceanospirillales > Oceanospirillaceae > Marinomonas > Marinomonas epiphytica. Next base: position 31,869 of record NZ_BAAGVX010000004.1, on the reverse strand, counting down.
CCGATGCCATACCTTTTTTAAGGGAAGCCACTGAAGTATATCAATGGGATGATGTAGTGGCAGCCAAAACCTCAAATAAGGTGCCTTTAGCAACATGGGCAACTGTTGTGGTTGCCTATTTAGAGGGTGGATTTGATGGGCTTAAGCAATATGTAAGCTCGGACTCAGGTGAGTACTTAGAGACATCAGAATTTGTTCTTGCTGTATTGGATGATATAAAAAGCAAAGAAACAATTAAGGGAATAATTACGTTATTTGATGAACTTATTAAAAAACCTGAAATTAACTATTCACTTTCTTTAAAGTTAGTAGATGCGATCAACCTATTGTTATCATTCCCTCCTTTAATAGAAATTGATAGCAAAGATAAGAATACTTTGGGCGCTTTTGTCCATAAGTTTTTATCTCTGTATGGGGAAAAAGACAGCTCAAGGTGTGCCGCTTTTTGTGCATTAAGAGGAGTTGGTGATTTAGCGTCTATAGAGACAATTAAGTCCTACCCTAAATTAACCGGTTCATATAAGGGTGTTGAAAGTATTGTGATCAAGGCTATTAAGGCTCGAAATAAATAGTTCTTGTGAACTGAGAATATAACGCAAAGCCCAATCGTTGATTAACGGTTGGCCCAGAGGATATTGTTCCGCCTCGAACAACAGATGAGTTGTTATCAAATGGGCGAGTGCCTACTTCTAAAAAAGGTTTTGATAAATGGTTTGATGACTTATCACCTCAAGAGCTAGATACTCTCTGGTCGGATAAGAAAATCAGAACTCAAATAGAAAGACAAATTCGTAACCCTGGAAATCTGCATGAGTGGTGTATGGTATGTCGAGCACCCGATTTCAAAGAGTGGGGAGTGTCCATGGATGAGATAAAAAGGTTTAGAACTAAAACGGCAGATTTGAAATGGAAAGATCCAGATACAGGCATATCTGGTGGCCATGGTTCTACAGGCTCGGGAAAATTTCATAATGAGCTGAAAGATGTAATAGATAATAGCAGCTCATTAAGTAATTGGGGCCAGAGTAAAATTAAATCTATTCCCTAGCTAATTTAGCTTCATGCTATCCATTTCTATCTTAACGTATGCGAGAAAGGAGTCTCCATGCCACGTTGTTCCAGAGTTTCAATTCTGGGTTTTACCGAGCCTATCATTCTGCGGGGTAACACCCGCCAGCCTATTTTTACCTGCGATGAAGACATCAACGCCTGTGCTTATTTAGGTCATGAGAGGTAGCTGAAAATACAGGAAAGTGTTGGAGGAAATTGGATTGGCGTAAAGATGGTGAGGAGGGTGGGTCATAGTGAGTTAAGTTTACCCTGACCTTATTTATCTCTCATTTCAAAACTGCTGGCGACATATTGACTCATGAGCAGGCGCTTTTTGATGGAACGACCTTTAAAGACACCCATATCAATGCCAGAGAGACAACCTTAATAGAACAAGGTCTTGCTGGTGAAGCTGGCTTCATAGAACAATACGGCACGCAAAATGGTGAAAAAACCGTTGATATCCGAATAGGCGAGGCGGCAGGTCAAGCAGCACAAACGATAAAAGAGGGCGCGACAGCCGTTTCCGAAGGCCTAAGTAAAGACCCCGTTAACTTCACTAAAACCGTAGCCGAAGGCGTTTGGGACATTACCGTTAATGCGGTAACCAACCCAATGGAAACCTTCGTATATGACGACAGCAAAGGCAGCGCAGCCGACAGACAACTGGTTGCCGAACTGCAAGGTAACGCAGAAGCAGCCAAACAAGAAGCGGGATCAAATGTCATTGAGACGGTTTCTGAGCTCACGCCACCGGGTGTAGGCAAAGCGTTCAAGCACTCCGCAGAAGTGGTAGGAAAAGAAACGGTAGAGGTAGCTGACAAATTTCAAAAAGATATTTTGAAATTTGATAGTGATGTTTGTGCTAACGCTACATGTAACGGATATGTAAACGGTACTAAAATTAATCAGTCAGGCAAGACGATTAATAACAGCGAGTTAACATCAAAACAGCAAGGTATAGTAGCTGATATCATTAGAAATGGTGACCAAAGCGGTGCAAAAACGGAAGCATTAACAAGTGATTTGCTTGCGCAATCTGGCTATAAAGAGCTGAGTGGTAATAAATACGGTGGTGAGAAAGGCATAGACCATATTTTACAAGATAAAGATGGTGTTACGACGGTTGTATTAGATGCAAAACAGCTTAATAAATCGGGAGGCTCTCAGCTGGGTAAAAGTGGTGACAGTGATGTCCCAACGATCCAGTTAAGTGATAAATGGTTAAAAACAACAGCGGATCGTTTACCTCCCGGTGAAGCAAAAACAGCTTTAGAGCAAGCAATACAAAGCGGATCTCCAATCAAAACTGTGATCACGGCCGTCGATAAAAAAATCGGTGATGTTAAAAATTGTGCCCGTGATAATTGACACAACATCGAATAAATAAGTGAAGAGGTTAAAAATGAATCCTAGAATAGTAAACGATAAAATGGCATTTCGCTTACAGCATTGCGATGGTCACATTAACGGCGAAAATCATACAGAAAAAAAGTTAAATGAAATATGCAAAATGATTGAAGAGGGAGCAGAACATTCACCTGATTTATTTTGGTTCTTAGGTAGCCATCTTGAAGCACAGGCCATGTCCCATTGGTTTCATGGTGGTGATTTAGAGACCTTTAAAAACCTTTGTTATAACATTTTTAAATTAAAATATATTGGTAATCACTCCCCTTATAATAGCTTTGATACTCATACTTTACGTTCAGAATCTGCACTCTTTATATTGTCAGACTATGAGCCACTTATTGATTGGCTTGGCAATAGAATGGCAGAAATCGAATTAGATCCAACGAAGACAGATATTGTAAAAGAGGGTGCATTTACAAGACTT
>NZ_BAAGVX010000004.1:0-28819 GCF_054780655.1 Marinomonas epiphytica | reverse complement strand
ATTGACCAGCAGTTTTATTTAGCGTTGGCTAAAGGGGATTTACATGGTATGGAGGCGGCGATCAAAGAGCTCGTCAGTCCAAGAAAAATGAATCATAGAAAAGAGTGGGATAGTTCTGCTTTTATGTAGGGTTTAGTCGTACCATCTGCATTGAAATACAGTAAATTAGCCATCCGTCATGGTTATGAATTAGACATCGACAGTCCTAACCTTCCTAAAGAATGGCTACCAGTTAAGCCTTTAGAACGATACGAAGATGAATTTGATTTTATGAAAGCGTACTCGATTTAAAAACTTTACCATTAAGGAAAATACTATTTAGTCGGACAAATGAGATGATCTTGCCGAGCTAATCTGATCACGATTCCTACGTCCATCAACCCACTCTCTTTCGCCGATGCCGAATTTATCAGTGAACGCCTTAGAATCCGCAAAGAGCTTTTGATCAGTACCAGCAGTTTTACTCGCTTAATTCAGTGTCTAAAATTTCTGTAACGGATCACATTTACCAGGCCTACTAAATTTAGTATAAGGGTGCTTGGCAACGGTTCTAAGCGCGTTTCACTTAAATAGGAGGCTATCCTTCGATGTGAAGAGCGAGTGTATAGCGAACTCTATTCCTACAACTAGGTGCGGTACGAGCTAATTTTATTTCGGTTATCTAAAATTCTTGCTCGGAAGCACACATCTGGCGTTTTTTGCCTAATTCTAATTATGTTGTTGGGATAAATTGGTTTAGAAGCTAGGAGTTTATAAACCCGAGCTCATGGGCTTGTTGTTACAGTGACTTTACTCTTACCCCAATGATTACAATTATTAAGGCTTTTCTTATTCCCTTGAGCCACTTAATATGTCGCTTTCTTGTAGATTGTGACAATTAGGTGTTTAGCAAATGGAAACGACGCATTCGAGCCGTCTTTTTAATGTGATGAAGCGCGTTGAACGCAGCGTGTGGTTTCAGGGTTTTATTATCAGTATTATCATCATTGCGGCGTTAACCGTGGGTGCTAAAACTTACCCATTACCCGATGGCGTAGAGCTGGCGATCAATTATCTAGATAACTTTATTACCCTGTTTTTTCTGGTGGAAATCAGTTTAAGGTTCATCGCATGCGACGACAAACTGCGCTTTTTTAAAGACCCTTGGAACATTTTCGATACGGTAATCGTAATTGGCAGTTTGGTGCCAGTGTCAGATACCGAGATGATTCTCGTGGCTCGTTTATTGCGAGTTTTTCGGGTCTTACGGCTTGTTTCCATTATCCCTGATTTACGCTTCTTAATTAACGCATTACTCAAAGCGATCCCTAAAATGGGTTATATCGCCCTGCTGATGTTTATCATTTTTTACATCTTCGCTGCGGTGGGCTCTATTTTTTTTGAACGAGTTAATGAAACCCTTTGGGGGGATATTGCCGTTTCTATGCTGACCTTGTTCCGAGTCGCCACGTTTGAAGACTGGACCGATGTAATGTATGAAACCATGGAAGTTTACCCCATGAGCTGGGCATTTTACTTAGTGTTTATTTTCTTAACAGCCTTTGTGTTTCTAAACATGATGGTGGGTGTGGTACTGGATGTCATGACCCAAGAAACAGCGGCCAAAGAACACGATGTGCAAGAAAACAACCATGCTGAATTAATGGCGAGCCTTACTGCAATGCAGCAACAAATTCAGAGCTTGCAAGCCCAGCTAGATAAAAAAGAAGATAAGGACAGTTAAAAGATGAGAGAGCCCCTAGGCCAGAGTGACCTAGGGGTGTTTCCTTAAACGCTTACTTTGTCTAGGGCTTGGCTAATATCAGCGATGATGTCGTCGATATTTTCAATTCCCACTGAAATACGAATCAGGTCTTTGCTGACCCCTGCTTTACTCAATTCTTCTTCATTCAGCTGACGGTGAGTCGTGGAGGCTGGATGGCAAGCCAAGGATTTAGCATCGCCAATGTTCACCAAGCGTAAGATCATTTCTAGGGCATCGATAAATTGTGTGCCTGCAGCAAGCCCACCTTTAATGCCAAAACTCAATACGCCAGATGCTTTACCACTGGTAATACGCTCACTGAGTGCTTTGTATGGGCTTTCAGGTAAGGCGGCGTAGTTTACCCAGCTTACTTTTTCATGTTGCTGTAAGTAAGCAGCCAGCTTTTCTGCGTTCTGACAATGGCGTTCCATACGTAAGCCGAGCGTTTCTAACCCTTGCATAATCAAGAAGGCGCTATGAGGCGATAGGGCAGAACCTGTGTTGCGTAACGGCACCACACGGCAGCGGCCAATGTAAGCAGCTGCTCCTAATGCTTCGGTATAAACCACGTCATGGTAGGACGGGTCTGGCTCATTCAACATAGGGAAACGTTCTTTGTTCGCGACCCAATCGAACTTGCCAGAATCGACAATGATGCCACCCACAGTGGTGCCATGGCCGGCAATGTATTTGGTTAGTGAGTGCACCACGATATGAGCACCCAGTTCAATTGGGCGGCATAAAAAGGGAGTCGCCACTGTGTTATCTACAATTAATGGTAGACCGTGCTTTTCAGCAATGGCTGCCAAGGCTTCAATGTCGACAACATTACCTGCTGGGTTGCCAATAGACTCACAAAAGATAGCACGAGTGTTCTCGTCTATGGCTGCTTCAAAACCGGCAAAGTCATCCGCAGATACCATTCTGGCTTCTATACCGCGGCGAGGAAAGCTATGGGCAAATAGATTGTAAGTACCCCCATAAAGCTGACTGGTACTAATGAAATTTGAACCCACATCACAAATACATTCTAGGGCATAGGTAATTGCCGCCATGCCTGATGCGACACCTAACCCCGCAATACCCCCTTCCATAGCAGCAATGCGCTGCTCAAGCACATCTGTGGTGGGGTTCATGATACGAGTATAAATGTTGCCGGGTACTTTTAAGTCGAATAAATCTGCACCATGCTGTGTGTCATCAAACGTATAGGATGTTGTTTGATAAATAGGCACAGCAGCGGCTTTGGTGGTTTCTTCCGATTTGTATCCGTGATGTAACGCAAGAGATTCAAGTTTCATAATTCAGAGTCCAGTTCTTGTTAATGTTGTTATGGTAACGCTCATATTACAAAGCTTGGGGGCAAGTTTAAAATTATTCTTATTCAAGTTGTTAGAAGTGATTCTCTTCTGCCATTTTCACCACGCCCACCGTGAGAATGATATTAGCAAAGCGTCTTTGTTCCCCAGTTTGGATGATCAAGGTAGTAGCTGGGTCACGAATTTTGTCGTAGAAGTCCCAACGTTCTAATTCATTCCACTCAATGTCTGGCATGAGTGCTTGATAAGTTTGGTGAATTTCAGCATTGGCTTGGGCGGGTTTTTCCATCAAGGTAGCACTTTGTACCGGGCAAATTTCCAGTAGCCCTTCTAAAACGGTCACAGCATCAAGTAGGCCTGGGCGAAAATTAAGAAACACGGTCGTGGCATTGGGACCTTGCATAGCACCTGCCGCTAAATTGGCATCGGCAATGACGACCTGTGCATAATGGCCAGACTTGGCCAGCGCTTCTAAAATGCTAGGGTGTATAATTGGAGTGGTTAGCATGGGGATCTCGTTAATAGGTAAGAAGACTAAAAGCGAAATACCGCTTTTAGTCTTTAAAGGTTGGTTACATATTGAAAACGCCGCCGTTTATGTCTAGCGTTGCACCAGTAATGAAGCCATCGTATTCAGATGCTAAATAAGTGACCGCGCGAGCAACGTCGTCGGGTGTGCCTGCTCGTTGAATAGGGATGCTGGCAGTGGTTGCGTCGGCAGATTCTTTTGTTGTGTGAGTATTGTGGAATGACGTTCCTAAGATCAAGCCCGGAGCAACGGCATTAACACGTATTCCTTGCGCACCCAGTTCAGACGACAAAGCGCGTGTAAAAGTAAGAATAGCACCTTTACTGGTTGAATAAACCAATGAGCCAGGGTGACCCCCTTTACGGCCAGCTAAAGATGCTAAGTTAACGATACTACTGTTTTCGTTCTGAGCTAAAAATGGTGCTGCGGCACGGGTAACAAACATCATAGAAGTCATATTGATGTCCATGACTTTGTGCCAAAACTCGGCGTCCATTTCGTTCAAATGGCGGCGTGCTACTAATGAGCCTGCATTGTTAATGAGAATGTCTAGGCTGCCTAATTGCTCTACTGTGTCTTTCACCAGTTGTTCTGCTTGGTTCTCATCGGTAAGGTCGCCGCTTAGTGCAACCCCATTTTGACCTTTGCTTTGAGCGTATTTAACCAGTTCGTTGGCGGTGTCTGAGCTGGAAAAATAATGCACAGCGACATTAGCACCACTATCAACTAGGTGTTTAGTGATGGCCTCGCCAATTCCTTGCGCGCCAGCGGTAATGAGTATGTTTTTGCCTGCTAGTTTAGAATTCATTGTATCCCTCGTTATCTTTATTTTGATAATACAATATTATAAAAAATCCTTGTTATCCAGCTCAAACGCCTTTATGGGTTAAGTAGTCGAACACAAATCAGGCGTTGCTGAGCCGCATTTGAAATGGCTAATCCGGTAGCCCACTCATGATCAGCTTTAAGGTATAGGAGGTCATAATAATGGTAAGGGAACCATAAGAGAGCTCTATTGTTCATGGCCTTTTGCTAGGGAAAGGCAATTCGTGTAGTAGCTAATTCTTTGCACGAAACTGCCAGTGCTCGTTATTTCCCTTATTATTAACTAGCTCTATGATGGAGGGATGAATTTCAGAAGTGCTTGGGTCGTATAGCTGGCATGAAGATAAAGCTTGCTTTACAGATACCTTCTCACCTAAGTATTCCATTACGACTCTTGAACTACATGGCATTCTGTCGTCGTCTGATGAAACCCCCATTCGTAAACCATGCAGCATGCGAATGCGATTCTTAAATTCAGGGTATAAAATGGTTTGGGTTATCTCATTCATAGTTAGTGACTCATAATCCATCATAAAAATACGGTCTGATAAATAATGAGCAATGCCTAAATATTTGCAGTGGTATCTCTCATTCCCGCTTTTATCCGTTAATCGCTCAGTCCTTTGGTAGAGTATTTGGTGACCTTGTTTAGTAAAATTTACTAATGATTTTAAAATCTTGCCTGGGCTACTCATAGAGTAATAGTACTCATAGTAAAAGCCTACGTACTTCTCTAGCTCCTCACTGGACTTGTTATCTAGGTGAGCTAAATGCTGAGCAACTTGATTTGCAGGACTACTTTCCCTTGGCGGAGTGCCTTGTACTAATAGGCGAAAGTGGGCGTGTGGTAGTTGTAACTCATGCTCTGCCACATTAAAAAACTCACAGATCTTCCTTAAGGTATTGGCTGCAGGTCGATGTCGGCCATTCAAATAGCGGTTAAATTGTGATCGACTTATACCAAGACGCTCGCAGACTTCACTAATAGATTTATAGTAACTACATAAAAGTCGTAAATTTAACGCGATGTCTTGATTCATAGTCGGCCTTAAGAAAAATGTCTAATGTTAAGCATATCAAGGCAGGTCGCTTGAAACAAAGATGCAAATAGGCGTAAAAAGTGCGCCAATATGCGCCAGTTTGGCTTCAATTGGCAAATGTTTCTTCTTTTCTTCATTTGATTAACTAAAAAAACAGCTGAGGTTCTCAATTCCTGCTGTAACGCTTTTTATTAATGCAAGAACAGAAAGAGGAAAAAGTATGGAGTCAAAATCAGAGTTAAAGTTTTACGGTGGCCCTTGGCTGTCGTTTTTACCCATCATTAGTTTTGTCAGTGTGGCGATTTATGTGGCCACAGCGCTTGAGGAAGCCACGATACAAGGTATGTGGGTTGGCATATTAGCAGGCTTGTTATTGACCTTCTTGTTTGCCAAAGATAAGTCTTTATATGCCGAAACCATCATGAAGGGTATGGCCAGTAAAGTGGCCATTGCGCCTGTGGCAGCTTGGATCTTTGCTGGTATTTTTGCCACCGTTTTACGTTCTTCAGGTTTGGTCGATGGCGTGCTGTGGGCTGCGTATCACACAGGAGCGACAGGTACAGCGTTTGTCGTGGTGAGCTTTATTGCTAGTGCATTATTTGCAACAGCTGCAGGTACGGGGTTCGGAACAATTGCAGCAGGTATGGGCGTACTTTATCCAGCAGGCGTTTTACTCGGCGCAGACCCTTTGCTGATGGCAGGAGCGATTGTTGGGGGTGGTGCTTTTGGTGATAACTTAGCTCCTATTTCGGATACCACTATATCGTCGGCTGCCAGCCAAGGCACGGATATTGGCGGTGTGGTACGTTCTCGTCTCAAATACTCAGCGACTGCTGGGGTGGTTACTCTAGTATTACTTGTGATCTTTAGTCTTACTCGTTCTGGCGTTTCAGCGGATGTGCCTTATGAAGTGCTGGCTGAACATATGGATCCGAAAGGTCTGTTTATGTTGATCCCTGCCTTTGCGGCTATTTATGTCGCTATGCAAAAGGGCGATGTAATCTTTGCGACAACGGTCGGCATATTATTAGGCATGTTGGTGGCCGTGGTGACTGGCTTAAATACATTTGATGGCTTTTTATCGGTCGAAAACGGCGCCTTGATTAACGGCGTGGCGGGTTGGATGTCAGACTTATCTATTCTGGTATTACTGCTAGCGGGCGGCATTCGAATCATGCTGGATGGTGGTGGTAGCGACAAGCTTATTGAAGGCTTGAAAAGCTATGTTAAAACCCCGCGTGGTGCCGAGGCTTCTTCCGCTGGTTTATCCCTATTCCTATCGGCGGTGATGAGCATTAACGCACCAGCAATCCTTGCAGTCGGTTTGTCCTATGCCAAACCTGTGGGCGAGCGCTTTAAGCTGCACCCTTACCGTCGCGCCAATATTATCGACAGTATGGCTTGTACTTTAGTGTACTCACTACCTTGGTCCGCAGCCTTGTTGTTTGCGTCAGGTTTGTCTGCAAAAGCTGCGGAATCCTTCGCGGGTGTACCAGCGTTAAGCCCAATAGAAATGACACCTTGGATTCTATACGCCTGGGTCTTGTTGGTGGTGATGAGTGTATCCATTGTTACGGGCTGGGGTCGCAGCTTTGTGGATGATCAACAAGCGGCAGGGAAGTAGCAGTCAGTGATGAAGCAAGTAAATCGAGCAAAATTAGGCATTATCACAGGTTCTGGTCCTGAAGCGGGTGTGGATATGTGGCAAAAGATTCTTGCCGCGAATAAACATATGCTGCAAGGGGCCTTTCAGGGAGACTTAGATGCACCAAGGGTAAGTATTATCTCTGAGCCTCAGCTTGGCCTTTCCATGGAGCTAGAAAAGAACGATGCCATAGTTTGGCAAAATCTAGCAAGGGTGGCGCAACAACTGTCGCAAGAAGTGGATTACTACGCCATTGCCTGTAATACCCTTAACTATTATCAGCCACAACTTGAAGCCTTGGGGTTGGATGCAAAGCTAGTATCTTTCGGTGATGTTCTAAAGCATAAAATACTGGCGGAAGGTTATACTAAAGTCGCTTTATTAGGTTCTGATTCAGTGACCAATCTTGGTATTTGGTCACCCTATAGTCAACTTAAAGAAGTGGTAGAGGTAGAAGTACCTAAGGAAGACAGCGGTTTACACCAACTTATTTATGATGTGAAAACCTACGGCGGCGAACCGGCTGATATAGTGGCGCGTTTTTCTAAGTTGGTGAATGAACTTGATGCCGATGTGGTATTGCTGGCGTGTACTGAGTTACCACTTATTCCGATAAAAACTCAAAAGCAATTGATGGATGTGACGGAGCTGGTGGCTGAAGAAATGGTGGCGTTGTCCTTAGCATAGAACGCTTTTGATAAAGCCTATTTAGCTAGGTTAAGTATGAAAATGAAAAAGGGCGAAGCGAATACTACGCCCTTTTCTTGTGGATAAGGTTTGCGATTACAACCTTACGGTAACACCTTGAAACCAAGTTTAAGTAGGTAGGACATACCAACTAAACTGACAAAACCGAGCAGATACAAGAGCACAAACCATTGCCATGACTTTAGCGACTGGCATTTATTCCGCCATGTTTGGCGCCGAAAGATAGACGGCATGCTAATACCCCTCCTGATAGTCTTCTACTTTTCCTGAGAAAACACGATAGCCCCAAATGGTATAAGCACAAATCAGCGGGACGAAAATACACACGCCAGGTAATAGGAACAGCAAGCTTGAATCTGGCGAAGCGGCGTCCACAAAGGTTAATTGTCTAGGAATGAGGTAGGGAAATAACCCTACAACCAAGCCTGCAAACCCCAACAAGAAAAGAGCTGAAGCACACCAAAAAGGGCGACTTTCCTTGGCGTGATCATGGTGTGGTGTATGCGCATTTAGGTCTTTCCACACATAAATAGCGGCAATCACGGTGAGAGTAGGTAAAGGCGATAAAAATAGTAAGTTGTACCCACTGAACCAGCGTTCACGGATTTCTACTTCATTGATCACTGTCCATAAACTAACGGCAATCATTGCCAAAACGGTTAAGACCAAAAGGCGTTTACCCAAATGCGCCGCATGTTGTTGAATCCTTCCACGGCTCTTCATAAACAAGTAACACGCGGCCAGCAAGGCATACCCTGCCATTACGGCAAAGCCTGTTAAAATAGAAAAGGGTGTTAACCAGTGCAAGCTAGACACACTACTGGTGTCTAACGGTACACCTTGTACCAAAGAGCCTAGCAATAAGCCTTGGCAAAAGGCTGCAATGGCGGAGCCTGAGCTGAAGGCTAAATCCCAATAAGGTCGAGAGGTGTCGGATTTAAAGCGATACTCAAAAGCCACACCACGGAAAATTAAGGCAAACAGCATCAGCATAATGGGCAGGTAAAAAATAGAAAGAATATCACCATAGGCCGCTGGAAACGCCGCAAATAAGATGACGCCACCAAACACTAGCCAGGTTTCATTGCCATCCCAAACGTGTGAAATAGAGCGCATTAAATGGTCTCGTTCGCCATCCTGATTAAACCAGGGGTAGAGAATGCCAATGCCTAGATCAAAGCCGTCTAGTAGGACATACATAAAAATGGCGAAGCCTAAAACGAGGAAATAGAAAAAAGCCAAATCCATTATTGCTCTCCTTCTTTATTCTGTAGTGTCTTAACCCAAGCTAAGGCATACCCTGGAGCTTTCATACCAATTAATTGCTGCTCTAACGCTGCCATACTTGGGGGGCCTTTCTTGATCAACTTCCTCATGAAGTAAAGGTAAACACCAAACAGCAGGGTGTAAATCACCACGAAGGCGATTAAGGTAAATAACACGCGTTCTGCGGGTAGTGGTGACACTATTTCGGATGTGCGGACCAAATCGTAGACGATCCAAGGTTGCCTACCGATTTCCACAACATACCAACCCGCCAGCACCGCAATCACGCCTGCTGGTGTAAATAAGCTGACTAAAGCGAGGAAAGGTTTGTTTTCAAACAAGCGGTCTTTGCGGCGTAATAGTAAAGCCAATACCGCAATGCCAAGCATGCCAAAGCCAATGCCTACCATGATACGAAATGACCAAAACACCAAAGGCACATTTGGTCTGTCTTCAGGTGGAACCGCTTTTAAGCCTTGTACTTCACCATCCCAAGAGTGCGTGAGAATCAAGCTACCAAGGTTGGGAATGCCCACTTCGTAGTCGTTGGATTCGGCTTCCATGTTGGGCATGGCAAATAACAGCAATGGCACATTGGCTTCTTTTTCCGGCCAAATGCCTTCCATAGCTGCAAGTTTAGTGGGTTGATGTTCTTGCACGTTCAAACCGTGCATGTCGCCAACCCAAGCTTGTAAAGGAGTAAGTACTAAAGCGAACCACATGCACATGGATAAGCCTTTCTTAGCGAACGGTATATGCTGTTTTTTCAACAGGTAATATGCACAAATACCTGCCACAACGAAGGTTGCCGTGATAAACGCCGCCATTAACATGTGGGTAAATCGATAGGGCATGGAAGGGTTGAAAATGATCGCCATCCAGCTTTCTACTTCAAACTTGCCATCGACGATTTTGTAGCCCGCGGGTGTTTGCATCCAAGAATTTGCCACTATGATCCAAAAAGCGGAAATCCAAGTGCCGACCATGACCACAATGGTCGAAAAGAAATGCAGTTTACGACCAACGCGTTGCCAACCAAACAGCATAACACCAAGAAAACCTGCTTCCATAAAGAAGGCGGTGAGCACTTCGTATGCCATGAGAGGCCCTAGAATCGCCCCAGTCATTTCAGAGAATTTAGAAAAATTGGTGCCAAATTCATAAGACAAGACAATGCCAGACACCACGCCCATGCCGAAGGTGATGGCAAAAGGCTTGATCCAAAACTTGGCCAATTGAAGGTAGTACGGATTGTGTGTTTTCAGCCACAAGCCTTCCCAGATTGCAATTAAGGTCGCAAGACCAATCGTGATGCTGGGAAAGATGATGTGGAAACTCACCGTAAAGGCGAATTGAATACGAGACAAAATAGCGACGTCGAGATCCATAACCATTCCTAGTAAAAGTTGAACGTTAAAAAGACAATTGATGGTTATTCGTCGTTCTTGATGGCGATGGTGCGCATCTGTTGAAACGCCAAAGGAAAAACTGCCAAGCCCACAATACTAAAAAGCGCGATGGCTTCCGTGAGAAAAAAACTCATGTTCATAATGTCTGCCCCATTAAGAAGTGAAAGGATGATATAGGTCAATGTATTAATAAGGTTTATAGCAAACGAGAGGCCAGTTTATTGATGCTTTTATCTTGTTGATTTTTAAAGAATAAAATTTACCTTTGCGTATATTGTAAAAGAAGTTTACGATTCTGACTTATTTTTGGTGTAAACGAGGTTTACAGTTTGACCCTTTCATTGATGTTTGAAATTGCCATGTTAGTGTCCAGTGTCTGCGGCATATTGGTCGCGGTTTGGCTTTTATGGCGAGCGAAAAAGCAAGGTGATTTACAAGCCTTAGCAGGCTTTGCCATCATGATGGCGATTTGGTGCTTTGGTCACGTTGCCTTGTTTCAAGGTTTTGAAAACCTTGGCATACACATTATTCTTGCCAACCCCCTCATGCCGACCTTCTTCCTGCATTTCGCCATTGTGTTTGTGAACACTGGAGCCGCAAAAGAAGCCATGCTCGACCGACTTCATAAGGCGTTACCTTGGTTTTACGCCATCAGTTCTGCTGTTGTGTTGCATAGCTGGTGGATTGGCGCGGGCGATGCTATAGGTGCATTCGACGCACGTTCTTTTTTCGTTTTTACCGATGCAGGTGCAGGGAATCTTGCGTATACCGTTTTGGTAGGGGTCTTGGCTCACGGGGTTTTACTCTTTGGCTGGTATCGCCATTCGGGCAATAAAAAGCGTTCTATCCTAGCCATGTTTGGGGTGGGCGCTTGGGGCTTGTTGCTAGCCACCAGCTTTGTGTTTCCATCCTTTGGGATGAGTTGGTTTCCTTATCCTATGTTGCTGTTGCCAAGCTATTTGTTACTGCTGGTTTATGGCGTGGTGCGTTATCAAATTCTATCGGTGAATGCGTTTGCGAATCGGGCTTTGCTGTGGCTCGCCATGATGCTGGTGGTTTTGTGTCTGATTGCCGTCATCAGTGTGGTGTCTGGGCGGCTGGGCTTGCAAGCCCTAGCAGACGTTCCAAGCTGGCAATTGTGGCTTTACTCTTTGCTTCTTTTAGTGACGACTGCTGTGATTTACCAGCCTTTGAATCGGTTAATTTCTCGTTTGATTTACCCAGGCGCCATGTTGAATGAGCAAGTGTTGGAAAACTGGTCAAGCCGTTTAAAAGAAGCCCAAGATTGGCCTGCTCTTATTTCTATTGGTGAAGGTCTGTTGTCGGAACAAATTCGTCGCACGGTTCAGATTAAAATGCCGTTTAGTCGCCAAACAACAAAAAGTGATTTGGCTATCACACTGGCACAAGATCAAAACGGTTGGCGTTTTACCTTGATCGGTTGGGAAGACGCCAGCCCGGGAATGCGTTTAACCGCGGAAGTGTTTGCTTCACTTTATGCGAACAACTGTGGCTTGCTGGATCGGTCTCTTGCCTTGGCTGCCGCAGAACGTAAACGACTGGATGAACAGCATCTTGTAGAGCTGGGTGGTCTGTCTGCCGCTATGGCTCATGAATTACGTAATCCGCTTAACATTATTGCTATGGCGGCTCATGAAGCGCCGGAAGAAACACGCCGTTATATTCAAACTCAATTGCAAAGGGCTGATCGCTTGGTCAGTGATATGTTGGTGTACTCCGGCAACTTAATATTGCAACCAAATCTAACGCCCTTGGCCGCTTTGGTGAACAGTGTGTTAGCGCAATCGCAACTAGGTGATACTCAGGTACAGGTCGATATTAAGCCCGAGCTAGAGCTAGAAGTGGATTACCAACGTGTACAACAGGTGTTTATTAACCTGATTGATAACGCAATGTCATTCCTTAGAAATCAAGAGGCAAGTCAGCTTAGTATTTGCGCTCAACAACAAGCTGGGCAGTGTGTGATTCAGGTGCAGAATAATGGCCCAGCGATTGATGATTCATTAGACAGTGAGACCATATTTCAGCCCTTTGTGAGCAAGCGTGCTGGCGGTAGCGGTTTGGGCTTGGCGATTGTGCGCCGAATCATTGATGCTCATGGTGGGCGTATTTATCACCGTACCGATACGGATTGGCCGGTGACCTTTGAAATTGTTTTACCGAATCAACAAACACAAGAGCATAAGCAGGTACAGCAGCATGCAGAATAAAATTTTACTGGTGGATGACGAACCTGCGTTCCGAGAATTGGCTGGACGTTGGTTGGCAAAGCAGGATTACCATGTCAAAGCGGCTGGGAGTTTAGAAGAGGCTCGTGAGGTGATTAGGCACTTTGATGCGGATTTAGTCTTGCTGGATTTATCCATGCCACCGCATTTTGACCCTCAAGTGACGCTAAATGCGATCCCTGAATTTGAAGGGCGTCCAGTCATTATTATTACAGGTAATGCTGAGCGAGAATTGGCCTTGAAAGCCATTGAGTTAGGTGCATGGGATTTCATTGCAAAACCGGTTGATCCAGATCTACTGGCTGTTGTGGTGCGCCGTGCCATTACCAAGACCACCCTAGAACGAGAACTCTCACAACTCAAAAACTCCACACAACAACCCCAAGGCGCAGGGTCTTATATTGGGCACTCCGCAAGTTCACAAAAAATTCGTGCTTTGATTGAGCGCATTGCACCGACCGATGTGCGTGTTTTGGTCACGGGACCATCAGGAACAGGGAAAGAGGTGATTTCACGTACCCTGCACGACTTGAGCCACAGAGCCAGCAAGGCGTTTATCTCGGTTCACTGTGGGGCGATTCCCGCGGACTTATTGGAAAGTGAACTCTTTGGCTACGTAAAAGGCGCCTTTACTGGCGCGGAAAAAGACAAAATAGGCTTGTTGAGCCTTGCGGATGGCGGCACCTTATTCCTTGATGAAATTGGCGAGATGCCCTTGCCTATGCAGGTAAAACTACTTCGAGTATTACAAGAAGGCACCTTTTTTCCTGTGGGCGGGCGAGAGCAAAAACACATCGACATTCGGGTTGTTTCTGCCACCAATGCAGATTTACTAGCTAAAGTAGAAGAGGGCAGTTTTCGGGAAGATCTGTATTACCGAATCAAAGGCGTGAACATTGAAACCCAAGCCTTATCAGAACGCTTGGAAGACATTCCAGTATTGCTGCAAGCCTTTCTTATGAAAATACAAGCACAACAATCTAAAACGCTTGAGCTGACGCCAGAAGTCACTCAATGGTTTCGAGAGCAAACATGGCTTGGCAATGTACGAGAACTGAAAAACACCCTAGAAAGTGCTGCCTCTATTTGCCCTACAGGGCGCATTACTCTGGAAGACATTCAGCTGCTTTACCCTAATGATAAAGCGTTCAGCAAAGCTCAACCGATTAACGGTTTACCCATAAACGACGCAACACTTGATGAGCAAGTACGAGATTTAGAAATACGACTCATACAAAACGCCTTAGAAACTCACCAAGGAAACCGCACCCAAGCCGCCAAACAACTCGGTATTTCACGGCAAGGGTTGATCAAGAAAATAGAAAGATATGGGTTGTGATTAAGTTTGGGTTGCTAGAAAGGCGCGTTTGATTTGGTGGGCTAGAAAGGAACATAGCACGTTCGCTCCACGCGCAAGCGCGAAAAGTCGCTGAACTGTGCTTTGTTCCTGTCTAGTCAAGTGTTTGTTTTTAAAGGCACATACTTAAATGTTATCTGAATTGCCATCGATCCAATCTAAAGCAGAAGCTAGTTCGACGTAGTCTTGGTATTGGAAAGGTGTAATATCAGTGTATTTTTCCATATCGTATAGGTGTTTAAAATAGTTAATGGCAATATCAGAATCGGAGGATAAGTCTTCTAGAGACTCCATGAAATTATGGAAAGATTGTTTTATAGGTGAGCGGTCTTCGAATTGTAGATCTAAAAAGCTAACAGGCTCATTCATGTCGAAATGTGATGAGAATATCTCTGTCAAGTATGATGTAAATGACGTTTGAAAGACTTTGTTGTCAAAATAGTAAAGTGATCCCCCGAATTGCTTAAAGTTTATTTCAACTAAGATATTAGACTGATATTTATCGAATCGCTTGTTTAGATATGTCGTTAATTTTTCTTCGACCTTTTCTTCAAATGATTCAGAAACGATTCTCAAAAACTGCTCACTATCTTCTTCGTAAAAACATAATAAGGTCGTTAGCATCAAAATATCGATTTTAGAGTTTTTAGGCATGTTGGATAGCGTGGCGATAACTCGATCTGCTATTTGGATGGCCGTTCTTGGTGGCATTTTAAACGCATCTAAAATCACAGAAATATTTCGCAAAGTTGCTTTGCCATCAGGGTTGGGCGGCAGAATATTTATGCCTTTTTCTTCAAGAAATTTACCTGATAATTTCGTGTGATCAACATGGACTTCTAGGAAGCTTTTTAAGTCTGGTGCTTTTAAACTGAAACGGCTGTTAAAGAATCGACCAAGATAAAGTCGAGCATCAAAACCTTCACCATAAATCGCTTTCACCGCGTGTTGTAGTTGCTCCGTATCAGTCGCTACAACAAAGACAATGCCTTCGATATCGAAAATATGCTTAATGGTTTCCAGCATTTCTACTGCATAACTTGGACGACAGCGGTCTAACTCATCGATGAAAATAAAGGCAGGATATTGAAGCTTTTTACGTTTAGTGACTATTTTTATCCATTGTTTGATATTTCCTTTTAAATCATTGATAGCGACAGATTTTGCATCGTGTTCATCAATAAGGTGTTTCACCATGCTTGATGCCATTGCACTCATGTCCATTGGTTCGCCATCAGCACCTTTAACTTTCCCTAATTCATCACCGTCCTCTGCTTGCATCACTGCAACTGGATCAATATCAAAGTAACGTTTAGCAACACTTCTTGCGAACCCGGGAGCAGCGGCTTTTAGTAAACCAATTATTTTGTTGGATACTTTTATGACGTTATCGCCTTCTTTAACTCCAGCTTGCTCTCTAAGCTGTTTTATTACAGAAGAAATCACCGTCATCAATGGATCATCAGAATAGTCTTGTTGCCATGCATCGATATACACGACAGGGAAATAAGGCTTTAAATCTTCTGACCAACGCTTTAAGAAATAGGTTTTCCCAGAACCCCATTCGGAGTTGAGATTCAGCACATAGTTACGTTTATTTTCGCCATCTTTTTGGGTTGGGCCATTAGCTTGACCGACTAAAAACTGTGTTAGGAACTGTGCGTACCTTTCACGGCCTAACGTGTCTTTCGGGAAGGTTTCATCGTCTATTGTTTTAGGTTTAGACCAATCTAGAGTGAATTCTTCAGACACGTTATTGCTTCCTTTTATTAACGTTATTTCAGTAGTGATATCGACACTGAACAATGTAGATAGTATTGCCTTCGACGTTATAAACTAATCGATGTTCTCTATCTATTCGTCTTGACCAATAGCCTGACCAGTTATGTTTTAAAGGTTCAGGATCACCTAATCCTTCAAAGGGTTGACGAGTCACATCCTTGATTAGCGAGTTAATTCGCTTTAGTGTTTTTTTATCTTTTTGTTGCCAATAAAGATAGTCGCTCCATGCGTTCTCAGCCCAAGATAAAATCATTCTTCAATTAATTCCCTTATCTGTGTTTTTCCTGCTTCCACTTCTGCAATCGCATCATTTAAACGAGAGGCATTTTTAGGGCTGGCCATCAGGTAAGCCGTTTCTTCATACGCCTGAAAGTCTTCTAAACTTATGACTACTGCAGGCTTTCCGCCTTGGCGTGTGATGATGACAGGTTTGTGATCGTCGTTGACCTTGTCGAGCGTGCGCGCAAGATTTGTTCGAAATGCTGAATAACTTAAAGTATCCATAATATACTCCTTTCAATAAGTACTTATTATTGTACTTGTACTTGTTGTTGTACGCAACATGGGGGGTATTGTCGAGTTTAAATTTAATCAAAAGAGACAATAACACAGTTCAGCGACTTCTCGAGCTGGCGCGTGGAGCGAACTTGTTTGTACCTCTATGGAGAATCTGCCCTAGAAAAAAGCCGATCCGTCGGGTTAGGTAGCTGTGTTGTAAAAGCGGTTCTTGCAGAGGAGGTGATGGCTGGGCTTGGTATCGCGAATTTACCCAGAGTGCTGGTGGAGAAAGAGTTAACTAGCAAAGAGGTTGTAGAAATCTTCATTGAGTATTTAAAAAGTGCGGGTTAGTCCTTTTTGTCTAATTTGTGATAAAAAGTCTGTAGAAGCATTGCTTAATTAGGTTGTTGGCCGTTTTATTATTGAGTGTTATATAGCAGCCACTAAATAAGGAATTGATATGACTGACGCATTGAGTTTATTGGTGGGCACGGAATCTACTTGGTCATTAAGGGCGTGGATTTGTGGGCGATTGGCGCAATTGCCTTTTGAAACTCAGGTAGTGGATTTAACTCAGCCGGACTATAAGTCCAAGTTGCTAAGCTTATCCCCTGCCGGTTTGGTACCGGTGCTGAGTGTTGGTGATCATAAAATACATGATTCGCTGTCCATCGCTGAGTATTTTAATGAAAACTCAGAGGGCAAACTTTACCCATCAGACCCAATTAAAAGAGCAATGGCACGCAGTTTGTGCGCTGAGATGCATGCAGGTTTTATGGGTCTTAGAAGTCAATGCGGCTTTACTTTAGAACCTGTGCCTAAGGTTGATTTAGACGATTCTTTAGCCCATGAAGTGCAGCGTGTGGAACAGATTTTTTCTCAAGCGGAAGGGGACTTTATGTTCTCTAGTGCTGGCGCTGTCGATGCTTTCTATGGCATTTTGGCGTTTCGGCTAAATCATTATGGTATTACCCTGAGTGGAGCCGCAGGTGAATACCAACAGTCCTTGTTGAACTGGCCTTTATTGCAAGAAGCAATAGAGGAGGCAAAAGGCTGGTGGTCCCTAGTGAATGATGAAAATGGAGAGTAAAAATGCTGTCTATACGTCCAAACTGCGAAGTGTGTGATAAAGATTTACCTGCAGATTCAACGCAAGCTTTTATTTGTAGCTACGAATGTACTTTTTGCCAAAGTTGCGTGGAATCCATATTAAGTAATGTGTGCCCTAACTGCGGGGGCGGTTTAGTGCCACGGCCTATTCGACCAAGCAAAGATCATCGGTCTGGTGTGAGCTTACAGCATCAGCTCCCCTCGAAAGATAGAGTGAATACGGCTTACAGTGAAGAGGAGCTCAAAGCGTTTGCCGAGACACTTAAGCATATTCCCCCTCAGTTAAGATAGTTCTTTGTTGACCGATTGGTTAGTGAATAAGGCGGCTATTTGACTTCACAGTGGATTTGGCCGTCTTGAACTCTTAGGGTTAATTGATCACCTTTTTCAACGTCGTCTTTTGAACGAATAACTTGCTCAGCTTTAGTCGGAATAGCGTAGCCTCTTGAAAGAATATTCAATGGGCTCACTAGGTTCAGTTTGTCTACTATGCCTGCAAATTGACTCTGTTTTTGCTTTAGATGATTGTTTAAAGCACTGGCTAAGCGTTTTTCATATTCCGTGACGAGTTGGCGCTTTTGAGGCAGCGACGAAGAAGGCGCATTCAATGTCATGCGGTGTTCTAGGTGCTGAGCCTGAATCTTATGTTTTTCTAAAAGGTTATTAATTGCTTTTTCTAAGCCCTGTTTAAGCTGGTTGAGCTGGCCTTGTTGCTGCTCAATGCGCTCTTTAGGGTGGCGAATGCGCTTTATTAAAAAGTCTAACTGTTGTTGCCCTTGTTGTAGTCTGCGCTCTGTGTAATAGCAAAGTTGTTTAGTTTGATGAGCAAGCAGCCGATCGAGCTGTTGGCTGTCTGGGCTGAGCAGTTCTGCTGCAGCAGTTGGGGTAGGCGCTCGTACATCGGCTACAAAGTCTGCAATGGTGAAGTCGGTTTCGTGGCCGACGGCAGCAACAATAGGCGTTTTACAGTTGAAAATTGCGCGAGCTAATGCTTCGTCGTTAAAGCTCCATAAATCCTCTAAAGAACCACCACCTCGGCCAATAATAATGGCATCGAAATGATTGCTAACGTCTGCTCTTTGCAGCTGTGTTATTAGGTTGTTTGCCGCATCTTGCCCTTGCACTAAAGATGGCAGAATTGTTAATTCAGTCAGAGGGAATCGGCGTCGGAAGGTGATCACCATATCACGTATCGCAGCGCCTACAGGAGAAGTAATAATGGCAATACGTTCAGGGCGGTCTGGTAAGGCTTGTTTGTGTTCTGCTGCGAATAAGCCTTCTAGTTGTAGGTTCGCTTTTAGCCTTTCGTAGGCTTGTTGCAATGCCCCTTCGCCTGCGCTTTCCATGCTTTCTACGCCTAGTTGGCAGTCACCGCGTGGGCCGTAAAAAGTCACTCGGGCGCGAAGTCGAACTTTGTCGCCATTTTTAGGCTGAAAGCGCACGGCCATGTTGCGATTTTTAAACATGGTGCAGCGGATTTGGGCTTTGTCATCTTTAAGAGAAAAGTACCAATGGCCCGAAGCAGGTTTTGCTAAATTTGAGATTTCACCTTCAACAAGAATCCAAGGTAAGCTTGCTTCTAAAAGTTGCTGAATTTGGCGATTAAGTTGTGAAACAGTAAAAGCGGTTTCGGTTTGGCCTGTTGTTGTAAAATTTTTCATCAATCTCTCGTGGTTTTGATTTACCGAAGCCATCTAATGAAGTAGAATTACTTGCCATCTTAACACCCTAGTTGGCATTGGAAACTCCCCATTATGTTACGAATCGTGCAAGAAGCTTTAACGTTTGATGACGTATTGCTCATCCCCGGCTATTCCGAAGTTCTACCTAAGGATGTTAGCCTTAAAACGAAAATCACTAAAGACATTGAGCTGAATATTCCGCTAATTTCTTCAGCGATGGACACTGTGACCGAACACCGTATGGCAATTGCGTTAGCGCAAGAAGGCGGTATGGGTATTATTCACAAAAACCTAACAGTTGAAGAGCAAGCTGCTGAAGTGCGCAAGGTTAAGCGTTACGAAAGTGGTATTGTTCGTGATCTTGTTACTATTGGCCCAGATGCAAGCATCGAGGAGCTAATGGCATTGACTTCAGAAAACAGCATTTCTAGTGTTCCGGTTGTAGAAGGCAAAGACCTAGTGGGTATTGTCACTAGCCGTGATGTTCGCTTTGTGAAAGATTTTGATAAAAGCGTAGCAGACATTATGACGCCAAAAGAGCGCTTAGTTACTGCTTTAGAAGGCGCTTCTGCTGGTTCTATTCGTAAACTCCTGCACGAAAACCGTATTGAAAAAGTACTGATTGTTAATGATCAGTTTGAACTGCGCGGTATGGTAACGGTAACTGACTTTAATAAAGCGAAGACCTTCCCTAATGCTTGTAAAGATCAAGAAGGTCGTTTGCGTGTTGGTGCTGCTGTTGGTACTGGGGCTGATACAGAAGAGCGTGTTAAAGCCTTGTCTGACGCAGGTGTAGATGTAGTGGTGGTAGACACCGCTCACGGCCACTCTAAAGGCGTTATTGACCGCGTTCGCTGGGTCAAAGAAAACTTCCCACACATTCAAGTTATCGGCGGTAATATCGCTACCGCGGAAGCGGCCATTGCGCTTGCTGATGCTGGTGCAGATGGCGTGAAAGTTGGTATCGGTCCTGGTTCTATCTGTACGACTCGTATCGTTGCGGGTGTAGGCGTACCGCAAATTAGTGCCGTGGCAAATGTTGCTGAAGCCATGAACCCTCGCGGAGTACCTGTTATTGCGGACGGTGGTATTCGCTTCTCTGGTGACATCAGTAAAGCGATTGCGGCTGGTGCGAGTGTGATCATGGTTGGTGGCCTATTGGCTGGTACCGATGAAGCACCGGGTGAAGTTGTGCTCTTCCAAGGCCGTTCCTTTAAGTCTTACCGTGGTATGGGGTCTTTGGGTGCTATGTCTCAGGCACAAGGTTCCAGCGATCGCTACTTCCAAGACTCTAGCAGTGTAGAAAAATTGGTTCCAGAAGGTATTGAAGGTCGTGTACCTTCAAAAGGCCCAATGGTATCCGTGATCCATCAGCTAATGGGCGGCGTACGTTCTTCCATGGGCTATACTGGTTCTGCGGATATTGAGACCATGCGTACGAAAACGCAGTTCTCACAAATTACTGGTGCAGGGATGCGTGAAAGTCATGTTCATGATGTGACCATCACGAAAGAAGCACCGAATTATCACGTAGGTTAGCCTACCGATAATTAAACAATAAGATGGGGCGATGTTATCGCCCCATCTTTATTTTCATGATTAATGCTAACTCTTACTAACTACTCTTACGGGTTAAGAGTAAAAGGACTGACTAACAATGTCGCAAGATATCCACGCTCATAAAATTCTTATTCTTGATTTTGGTTCTCAGTACACCCAATTGATTGCTCGTCGAGTGCGTGAAATAGGGGTTTACTGTGAAGTTCGTGCTTTTGATATGGAAGATCAAGAGGTGATTGATTTTGCTCCTAAGGGGATTATCTTAGCGGGCGGTCCTGAATCAGTTCCTGAGCCGGGTTCTCCTCGTGCACCAGCCGCTGTATTTACTCTAGGCGTGCCTGTTTTGGGTATCTGTTACGGCATGCAAACTATGGCCGAGCAGTTAGGTGGTAAAGTGCAGGGTTCTGAGTTGCGCGAATTCGGTTATGCGCAGATCCGTAAGCACGATGGTCCATCTCTGTTTGAAGGGATTGAAGATCATGTTGCCAACAACGGCGTATCTAAACTGGATGTTTGGATGAGCCATGGTGACAAAGTAGTTGAAATGCCAGAAGATTTCACCCTAATGGCCTCTACAGAAAGCTGCCCTATTGCGGCTATGGCAAACGAAGCAAAACGCTTCTATGGTGTGCAGTTCCACCCAGAAGTTACTCACACTTTGCAGGGTGGTAAAATTCTATCTCGCTTTGTTGTGGATATCTGTACGTGTGACACTCTTTGGACGCCTGCTAACATTGCCACCGATGCCATTGAGCGTATGCGTGAGCAAGTGGGCGACAAACAAGTGCTATTGGCCTTGTCTGGCGGTGTGGACTCTTCTGTTGTGGCAGCGTTGTTACATAAAGCGATTGGCAATCAGTTGACCTGTGTTTTCGTTGATAACGGCTTGTTGCGTTTGAACGAAGGCGACCAAGTTATGAAAATGTTTGCTGACAACATGGGCGTAAAAGTGATCCGTGTTGATGCTGAAGACCTATTCCTGGGTAAATTGGCTGGTGAAGCTGACCCAGAGAAGAAACGTAAGATCATTGGTAACACCTTCATTGAAATCTTCGACGAAGAGTCTTCTAAATTAGACGGCATCGATTTCTTGGCGCAAGGTACTATCTACCCAGATGTTATCGAGTCTGCCGCGTCTAAAACGGGCAAAGCTCATGTGATTAAGTCTCACCATAACGTGGGTGGCTTGCCTGAAGACATGAAAATGGAATTGGTTGAACCGCTTCGCGAATTGTTTAAAGATGAAGTGCGTAAGCTGGGTGTTGCCTTAGGTTTACCGCACGATATGGTTTACCGTCATCCATTCCCTGGGCCGGGCCTAGGTGTTCGTATTCTTGGTGAAGTGAAAAAAGACTACGCCGACATTCTTCGCCGTGCTGATGCTATCTTCATTGAAGAACTTCGTCGTGCTGGCTGGTATGAAAAAACGAGCCAAGCCTTTGCGGTATTCTTACCTGTGAAATCGGTTGGTGTTGTTGGTGATGGCCGTCGCTATGAATACGTGGTGGCACTGCGTGCTGTAGAAACCATCGACTTCATGACTGCTCGCTGGGCCCACCTACCTTATGAGCTACTAGAAATCGTATCTGGTCGTATTATCAACGAGATCGAAAACATCTCGCGCGTGACTTACGACGTGTCTTCTAAGCCACCGGCAACGATAGAGTGGGAATAATTCAGCGTTAGGTAACACCTTGCACTGAACAGCAATAAACACACTAAAGCCCGCTATCTAGCGGGCTTTTTGTTGTGTTCTTGAAAATTCAACAATAACCCTCAATACCACACTTCATAGAATAGACTCGCTCAAAATTGACAGTCACTGTGAATTATTTATAGTTTTAGAAAATCTTGGATGTGATCGACTGTCGCTATTCTCTTACCGTGCTTGGTGGTTTGTTGTACACGATTGTTTTGGTAATTTGTCGGCTTTTTTAATAAGGCGCAGGGGCGGAGCAATGTTAAGCAGTGTGTTTAAAGTAATGGCTTTGGCGAGTGTGTTGGTACTTTTAGGCTGCGTGGGGCAGGTAAAGGATAATTCAGCAGCGCAGCAGTCCATCTTGCAAGATGGTCGTGCTGCCGTGCAGGAGGTGGTGCGTCAAGCGGCACCTTGGCGTGACAATGAAATTGCCGTGGCTGGTGAAGCGGATATCTATATATCATCTGCAAATGGCTTAAAAAGGTATTTTTGGCCGTTTGCTGTGCGGATTTATCAGGCTGGCCCTTCGTTGGTTTCCCAGTTAGCGATCGCCACCACGCCAGATCAACTGTCTTCAGTGGTGGCGGCGAGTGGTTATCTTAATAAGCCATATTTACACCTTCGTTGGTCTAAAAAGTACCCGTTTACTTTGGCTGAAATCCTGCCAGAAGATGGGCGCTTAGTAACAACCGACTCTGGTCCAGTCACCTTATTTCCCGCAATGTGGTCTGCTCGCTTAAGTGATGATCACCTGAATAATATGGTACTCAGCAATGGCAGTCTTAATACTCGATCAAGTGTTCCTGTTGCTATTGATCAATTGATAGCGGAAGGCAAAGTAGCAATAGAGCAAGGCTTTCGTACTGTGCCTGCTATTAAACTGAATATTTCGAGTTTGATCCAGCACAGTATTGAGCGTGAGTTAGAAACTGGTCTGTATATTGTGGGAGAGCAAGCTTATGAAGCGGCCGATGGTTTAGAAGCTGGCTATAACGCTGAAATATTGGAGTTAATGCAAAGTAAAGGGCAATTGTATCGAGTGTTTCAGCAAGCTCATGCTATTGCGCATCGTTATGCTGCGAATTATCTGTTGAAAGAGCAATGTGGCGATGCCCCTATTGGTGGTGAGTCTTCTATTTTTGGGCAATTGGCTCGCGGTCGCACGGCTTCACAATTTGAGTCTGCGCAATCAGTGTTGAATCGTGTGGAGGCGTATTATGCCTGTGCGGAAAATGTTAGAACTCAATTGGAGCCGGTTGCTTACGAGAAGGCTTGGCAAGAAATTACGCCGCTAATCGCAGAATACGCCAAGCTTGGTGGCGAAATGAAATACTACTATGGCGACACGCTAAATATTCATGGAATGGGCTTTGCTCATCCTAATGATGCTGAAATGCCGATTGATATGGCCCTTGCCAAATTAGCCGGCGAAGATTTTAGTAGTGATCGTCAAAAGCTTGCAGAACAACAAGCCAATACTCGTGCGCTTGAACGCCACAAAGCACGTCAACAGCAAATAGCCAAGCGTACTCAGCAATATCGTCAAGCTATGTTAAATAGTGTGGTCAGTGATTTTCAAAAAGATATAACTCAAGCAGCGGAAAATATACTGACGACGCCGTCTGTGGTGACTGATACTGCTGTCACAAATCAGGCGAGTGCGGTTGGTAATCGTACTATGTTTATGGTGGTTGACCCTTCTTTAACGTCAGATCAATGCCGTCAGCACGGGCCCTTTAATACGCGAGGTTCAAATGACCCAGCAGTAAATTGTCAGTTTGTTCGTAATATGAATGTCTATATATTGCAGCAACTTGATAATTGTCAGCACTTTGATGGAGGTATGGCTGAGGGCAGTGTGCGTGAATTAGCGGTGTTTCGTATCGATGGTATGGTTGAACGTAGCGCCACTGAGTTAGAGCAACTGGCGAAAACATCTGCTTATGCGCCTTATGGAGCGAAAGCTTCTCTATTAGGTACGTTAACAGCGGCTCAGGATAAATTCTCGAAGATGGCTGAGGTTCGCCCCGGTGTTGCAACCTACTATAGTAGTCACCAGCAAATGGATGTGGTGGCACGTGAAGAGGGTTGTAATGGCGTGCGCATATAGTTTCTATCTAAAGCTGTAATTGCTTTGAGGTCACTGTAGAGGGGGCTATAAAAAACACCCTCAGTGTTTTTCATCTAGGATAAAAAAACATTCGAGGGCCAAGTGCTTAAGGAAAGAGTTGTGCCGCTAGGACTGATCGACCCGATATGGGCTGTTGGTGCGAATATAAATAGTAGTGCTTTGATTGCCAGTGTTTTTTTAATTGGTGAGTGAATTCGCCTGTTGATTCAACGTAGCTACCGGGGGGGAGTTTTGTTGAATTCTGGTCTTTGGACTGATATGTCATCTGGCCTGCAATTACAACGGCGCGAAACTCGCTAGCTTGTGTCGTTATTTTGCCATTAAATCCTGCTGGTAGTTTCACCATAGAACCTCCCATTGAGGCTGTGCTCCCCCCATACAAAGGTAGATTGAACCCCTTCCGCGTTAATATTGTGGAGGTCGTTCTTATTCAACCAAACAATATTATCAGTGTGTAAGTTTAAAGGGCACTCACCGTTATCAAACTTTTCAGCTGAAGGTTGTACTAAATATGGGCCAGAATCAATTTCAAGATAAATCAGGTTGTTTTCACCATTGGCAGCAGTTGTGTGATCTTCACCAGCAGGCTGAGTCCAAAACGAGCCTTGTGGCATCCACATTTTTGTAGCATTAGGGGCATCATTATGCATTAACCCATCAATAACAATGCCGCGATAAGTAATGTTGTGTATGTGTGGTGGTGATTCGAACCCTTTATTAAATCGTACTAGCATACCTGTTGCCGTATCGCTGGTTCGTCTCTCCCATAAGTCAGCCGCACCTGGGCTTAGTTTTCCGCGTAGTGGGTTCAGATATCCCCATTCAATGTTGTCAGCGGCGACTACTTTTGATGTTGGTTGTGCTCCGTAGCTGGTAGCTGTTAGGAGGCTCGCAGTTAACGCAAATGCGGTTAGTGTCAAATGTTTTGTCATGCAAATGATCCGTTAGTGAATATGCTGGGCATTCTAGAGAGGGTAAAGGTTGAGATAAACCAGCATTAGCGGGAAAGATCTTTGCTAATATGTGGATAATTAAAGGTTGACATAATATTGCTGTGAAGATTTTTAGAGGGTGTTATGAGGGTTGGTGATTTACAGGTGTTTTTAACTGTGGCTGAGCTTGGCTCCATTACTGCCACAGGGAAACAATTAAACTTAAGTTCTTCTGCGGCAAGTATTGCTATTAAGCGGTTAGAACAAAATTTAGGTACAGAGTTATTCGTGCGAACTACTCGCCAACTTCGATAGACACCAGAGGGCGAACGCTTTTTGCCCATGTGCCAACAAGCCCTAGACTTTTTGAAACAGGGCCAAATGGAGATCCATGAAGAGCAACAATCGGTAAAAAGTGAAGTTAAAATGGCCATGTCTTCAGAAATGGGGCGCAACCTGATGAGGCTGTTACTAAACGATTTTATGACTGCTCACCCTTCTGTAAGTTTAATCTTGCATGTGAGTGATAGCCGAGTAGACTTTTTTCGTGACGGTGTTGATGTTGCTATTAGAGCAATGAGCCAAGAAGCAGCGCAAGAGTCAAATTTATATGGCTTTAAAATTTGTAATATACCTCATGTGGTTTGTGTCTCGCCTGAGTATCTTAAACGGCACCCAACTCCAACAAATATAGAGGAATTACAAAACCATAATGCTCTTTTGTATAAGCTTTACGACTCGATTCATGATACTTGGTATTTTGAAAAGGGTAAGGGGGGGCAAAGCGAAAATGAGCAGCGACCGGGCAGTGAATGACGGTGATATAGTAAGAAAGTGGTGCTTGGATGGTGTTGGTGTTGCTAAAAAGTCGATTATTGATGTAGCAGAAGATCTTCTTGCAGGTCGCTTGGTTCGTATAATGCCAGATTATAAAGTACCATTAACTCAATTGTGGATGGCATTGCCAAGTCGCCAATTAATAACTCCGGCAGTTAGGCTTTTACAAACAGAGTTAAAGAAACGAATTTTGGGATTACGTGATCAAGTGATTGAGAAAAGAATTTTAACTACAGAGGAGTGGCCACTAGACAGATTTCAGCAGTTGCAAGCAAGGCAGCTGGTTAATCCAAGCTTGTAAGCGTTTTGTTTGTTCTTCTTGTTGTGTGCTGAAAACATCTTGGCCAACATGGAAATTAGAATGTTTTGGGGGCTCAGTTGGCCAAGGTTTGGCAAATTGGCGATCATAATACCTATCGTGAATCAGACAGTTGCTATAAACAAGAGGCCAAACACAATCACGCAGGAACCATTGGTCAATATTGGGTGTTTCTGCCATGCCTGATTGATATTGGTTAATAGCTCGGGTCAGATCTGGTAATTTTCCTCCTTTACCACCCCACATTCCCGCAAGAATTAAATCAGTATGAGTCCACCAATCACGCATAATGTGAAAATCTTTACCCGAGATGAGCCAGTCATTTACTGCACTGACTTCACGTAGGTTAACAACCGAATCTGTATCTCGAACCAAAAAAAGGCGTACCTTCGGATCATTGGCCACTTTAAAGCGCCAACTTAATTTTTGCCTCAGGCTTTGCCCGTCTTTTTCATGTATTACCTGAGCTCCCAGTGCGCTAATAGCTTTGGTAAACTCGCTTGGAACGCTTGAATCGATATAAAACCGGCAGATCCAGTTTGGATAAAGGTGTTGGCAAGCAAGTAAATTGTCTAGAGCACCGCGTAAATATCGGGCTTGGTTCCCCCAGAGCGAGAAGCTAATAATATCCTGCTGAGGCCGTTGTGGGGTAAGAGGGGGTTGTGTGTTTTGGTTGTTTTCTTGAAACGTAGGGTGTTTTGAATGATTATCAAGACTGAGGTCGTGTTTCAATTTAAGAGACTGTTTTCCAGCGGTTTTTGCTTCAGTCCATTGTTTAAGGCCTCTGTAAGAACTGGCTAGTAAATCTTGGCATAAAAAATCTTTGTTAATGACTCCATCAGGAAGAGAGGCTAGAAGTTCGACGGCTGCTTGGTATTGATGTGAGCGGCTTAAGCAAACGGCATAGTTTTTAATGAGCTCAAAGTTGTCTGGGGCTTTTTGATAAGCTTGATCAAACACGGTGCAGGCCGAGCGGTAATCCTGTATTAAGAAAAAATAATAGGCCAACTGTATTAAATACGCCGTTGGTTTGTTATTTGGAGCTTGGTTAAGTGCAGCAATAAGGGTTTGTATGGCATCGATTTGATGGCCATTTTGCCAAATAGTATGGGCACTTTGGTGCCAATCTTTATGAGGGTGTGACATCCTTGAACCTAATAATCAAACACAATGAGATCGATCGTGGATTTTCCGAACTTATTACTTTCAGGCCGTCTTATCAAGCGTTATAAAAGATTCTTAGCAGATATTGAGCTGGATACTGGCGAGGTTATTACCGCTCACTGTCCTAATACAGGGTCAATGAAGCGCTGCCAACAAGAGAATGCCCGTGTATGGGTTTCTAAAAGTGACAACCCCAAG
Organism: Marinomonas epiphytica; assembly: GCF_054780655.1. Lineage (NCBI taxonomy): Bacteria > Pseudomonadati > Pseudomonadota > Gammaproteobacteria > Oceanospirillales > Oceanospirillaceae > Marinomonas > Marinomonas epiphytica. The sequence continues at coordinate 816 of NZ_BAAGVX010000004.1, read as the reverse complement.
CGTAAGCTGGCATACACTTGGGAGTTGGTTGAAGTAGATCAGCAATACCTTGCCTGTATCAATACTGGCTACCCAAATAAATTAGTGGGTGAAGCCATCAAAAATGGTGTCATCAAAGAGCTGAAAGGTTATCAATCCATGAAAGCTGAAGTGAAATACGGTGAAAAGAGTCGTATTGATTGGTGGTTAGCCAACGATGATGAGCAATGTTTTGTAGAGGTTAAGAACGTCACCCTCTTGGAAGAAGGAAATCATGGTTTTTTTCCAGATGCCGTCACAGATAGGGGGCGTAAGCATCTATTGGAAATGGCGGCCATGGTTAAGCAGGGTCATCGTGCAGTTCTAGTATTCTGTGTAAGTCATACTGGTATTGAAGAAGTTGCTCCAGCGGGCTATGTCGATGAAAAATATGCTCGTACTTTTGAGCAAGTCATTGAGCAGGGCGTTGAAGTGCTTGCCTATCGAGTAGATATCACGACTCAAGGGATGAAAATAAGTCATTCGGTTCCTGTTCGCGCTCCTAAATATTGATTACAAAGTGCATTTAACATTGCCTTTTTCAATGGCAAATAATTAATTTAATAAAAAGTTAAAAAAGTACTTGCACTAAATCTTTAGATCCTTAATATACGCCCTCGCTGACACGGACAGGGCTTCAACCTCTCACAGAGATTGAGTCGCTTAAGTGGCACGGCAACGCTCTTTAAAATAGATAATCAGATAATTTGTGTGGGCGCTCGCTGGAGGCTTCAAAAAATATTGAAGTCTTACGAGACGTCTAACACGTCAATTCGCTTTATTAAGTAAATTGTTAGT
>NZ_BAAGVX010000003.1:0-68189 GCF_054780655.1 Marinomonas epiphytica | reverse complement strand
ACACTAACAATTTACTTAATAAAGCGAATTGACGTGTTAGACGTCTCGTAAGACTTCAATATTTTTTGAAGCCTCCAGCGAGCGCCCACACAAATTATCTGATTATCTATTTTAAAGAGCGTTGCCATAAGCTGTGTCATGGCTGAGGTCGTGTATCATACAGACTAAATTAGTTTTAACAAGCACTATTTAAACTTTTTATGCTTTTTCTTTCTACAAGGGTCGGTTCTAATTGAATTTGCCTTGGCTGATCAGACAAATTAGCGATTCTTTGTAATAAGGTATCCACTGCCGCCTCTCCCAACCGATACTTGGGTTGGTGAATCGTTGTTAAAGCAGGCACCATAAATTTTGCAATCTCCACATCGTCATAACCAATAACAGAAAGTGAATCTGGAACATTCAATTCATGCTCATTGGCAGCATTGATGACGCCCATTGCCATCATATCGTTACAGGCAAAAACAGCACTCGGCAATGGCATTTTTTTGTTATGACATAGCTCGACAATACGATTAAAAGATTGATAACCACCTTCACATTCAAAGTCAGACTCCACCACCCACTCAGATCGGATCGGGAGCCCCGCTTCATGCATGGCTTTTTGATAACCCGCAAAACGACTACTGGCTTGATTTCTATCTAAAGGTCCAGTAATACAAGCAATATCTCGATGCCCTGCTTCAATTAATCGACTGGTAGCCATATAGCCACCTAATTCGGAGTTGTCATTTATTTTATCGCAAGGGTAAGACACTTCTCCCCAGTCCATCACCACTTTAGGCAAGTCTATATTGTTATTAAATGCCGCCAGCGGATCACCATTAAAAGCAGAGCAAAGCAATATCAGCCCATCAACTCTTCGTTCAACTAAAGTACTAACAGATTTGTTCATTCGAACAACATCCCCTTCAGTATTACAAAGTATCAAGTTAAACCCTCTCTGGTAGCAGCGCCGCTCAACACCTTTCACAACCTCACCAAAGAAAGGGTTATTTGAAGCCGTTACAACTAAGCCTATAGTGCTGGTTCGATTTAATTTCAAGCTGCGTGCCAAGGCCGAAGGAGAATAGTTTAGCTCACTGGCAGCCTTCAGCACTTTGGCAGAAATTTCTTCACTGACAAAACGGCTTTGATTAATAACGTGACTCACGGTGGAAGTTGACACCCCCGCTTGCCGCGCTATGTCTTTCATGGTCGCCACATTCTCTCCTAGTTTTGTTTTTCTTTTGATAAAAACACATCCACATCAGAGCGATAAGGAATGGATGTTTGCGCACCGAACTTGGTTACCGACAAGGCCGCACTGGCATTAGCAAACCGTATTGCATAGTCAAGCGTATTGTTTTCAAGCAAGGCTACCACCAAGCCTGCATTGAATGTATCTCCTGCTGCTGTGGTATCTTCTACATCCACCTTAAAACCTTCGATATGGCTCCCTTTCCCAGCCTCACTCAACCACACTCCGTTCGCACCTAAAGTGATAATAACAGTCTGAATGCCTTTATCATGCAACACAAATGATGCCTTAGCCGCAGATTCTAAACTATCGACCGCTATCCCCGTCAATAGTTGGGCTTCTGTCTCATTAGGGGTAATGATGTCCACCAGCTTAAGCAAAGCATCGGGCAGCTCTTTAGCAGGCGCAGGGTTAAGAACGGTTTTTACAGCATGGCGCTTGGCTATTTGTGCAGCTGCTAACACACCATCCAAAGGCGTTTCTAGCTGCATTAACAAGCATTGGGAATCAGCAATCGCTGTTTGGGCCCGTTCAATTAACGCTTTATTAAGATACTCGTTAGCTCCAGCTGATAACGCGATACTGTTCTCCCCAGTATCAGCCACTTGGATCATGGCTATACCTGTATGAAGGCCCTCTTTTACGTTGACATGATCTACATTAAGACCGTCACTCATGAAAGAGCACCTAGCCTGTTGACCAAACTCATCATCCCCCACATTGGCAATAAAGCTGGCTCTCGCACCTAATCGAGCTGCAGCAACGGCCTGATTAGCCCCTTTACCTCCAGAAATAATCTGGTAATCATAACCTTGAAGCGTTTCACCAGGACGCGGAAAAGACGCCACCTTCAACACATGATCGGCATTAACACTGCCTAGCACGACAAGTTGACTCATCGACATTACCTTTTGATTAAAATAAGTTACTCAGAAAGTTTGAAAGGGAGGAGCTCCCCAGTCAGGTGACTGGGGAGGCAAAGGCTTAGTTTAGAATAAGTCTTAAATCAACAGGAATGTAAGAGTCAACTTGCTGACCTTTTAATACTTTGTCAGCCACTTCAACACCTTGAGAACCAATCAGTGCTGGTTGCTGAGCGACTGTTGCAGCCATATAGCCACGCTCTACCGCTGCAATACCGTCATCCGTGCCATCAAAACCAACAATAACTATATCTTTACCCGATGCCTGGACTGCACGCAGTGCCCCCAAAGCCATTTCGTCGTTCTGAGCAAACACAGCTTGCACATCTGGGTTAGCCGCGAGCAAATTCTCCATCACATTAAGCCCTTTCGTGCGATCAAAGTCCGCAGGTTGGCTCGCCATAAGGTCAAGCCCTTTCGCCTTAACAGACTTCATAAAGCCCTCGCCACGCTCACGAGCTGCAGAAGTACCTGCAATGCCTTCTAACTGAATAACTTTCGCATTTGCACCAAGGGTCTGAGCAATATAATTACCAGCAAGCTCACCACCTGCAACATTATCTGAGGCGATATGCGCAGCCACTTCTCCACGAGTCGCACCACGATCAAGGGTTATGACAGGAATACCCTTACGGTTGATCATGCGAATCGCATTAGACACGGCATCAGAATCTGTTGGGTTAATCATGATGGCCTTAACACCACGAACACTTAAATCTTCAACATTAGAAAGCTCTTTGCTTGGATCATTTTGCGAGTCCAAAACAATCAAATCATAGCCAAGTTGCTTCGCTTTTTGCTCAGCACCTTCTTTCATAGAAACGAAGAAAGGGTTATTTAATGTTGAAACCACAATGGCAAGTGTATCTTGAGCGATAGCAGATGTACTAACAGTCGCACTTACTACGGCAGCAGCAACAAGTTTTTTTATTTTTTTCATGATAGTTTCCTTTCGGTTTTATTAAAGATTGACCAATATCTTGGTCGCTGGTTATTTATTTTTGTTGTCCACCATGACAGCCAGTAAAATGACTAACGCTTTGGCTATCATTTGGTAATAAGAAGAAACGTCTAGTAGGTTCAAAGCATTATTGAGGAAGCCGATAATCAATGCACCTATGAGCGTTCCCATGATGCGTCCACGACCGCCAGCTAGGCTAGTTCCCCCCAGTACAACGGCCGCAATAGCGTCAAGTTCGTAAGACATACCTGCGGTAGGCTGTGCCGAAGAAAGGCGAGAAGTAACGATAATACCCGCTAAAGCCGAGAGCATACCGCAGATTGCATACACCCCTACTTTCACACGATCGACGTTAATACCAGATAAACGGGTTGCAGACTCATTCCCCCCTAAGGCATAAATGTAACGACCGAAGCGAGTATAATTAAGCAGGTACCAAGCCATAGCGAACACTAAGGCCATAATCCATACAGGGACGGGAACGCCCAACACATAGCCAGTACCAAACCACGCAAACATGTCTGCGGTATCAGTAAAGCCTGTCGAAATAGGCCTACCATCTGTATAAACCAAGGTTGCACCACGAAGCAAAGTCATAGTCACTAGTGTCGCAATAAAGGCCTGCACTTTTCCTTTAGCAATGATAAAGCCACTGACTCCGCCTAGGGCTGCACCGGCAAATAAAACAACAGGGACAGCAAGCACCACGTGTATTTCCATCGCAATCATTGAAGCAGCAAAAGCACCACATAGCGCTAAGACTGAGCCCACACTCAAATCAATACCCGCGGTTAGAATAACAAGTGTCATGCCCACCGCGATGATGGCGCTCACGGACGTCTGTCGTAAAATATTTAGAACATTATCGACAGTAAAAAAATTAGGATTCAAAAAAGAAACAATGACGATCAACACCAGCAGTGCAATAATTGATTTCTGCTCAATCAGCCACTCTTTGCTAATCAATGGCTTTTTAGCTGTATCATCAGCCACGATATTTTTATTATTCATGCAGTTACCTCGTTTACATTACTGACTGTTTTACCGACAGAACATGCCATAAGCACTTCTTGATTTGCTTGCTCTTTATGAAATTCGCCTGTTATACGGCCTTCGTGCATAACAACAATTCGATCACTCATACCTAACACTTCAGGCATTTCAGAAGACACCAAAATAATACTCATACCCTGAGCTTTAAATTTATTAATAAGCTGGTAAATTTCTTTTTTCGCCCCCACATCAACACCACGTGTAGGCTCGTCTAAAATAAGCACCTTAGGCTGAGTCAGTAGCCCTTTAGCAATGGCTACTTTCTGCTGATTCCCACCTGATAAATTGCCAATAATTTGCTTTTCAGAAGGGGTTTTTATATTAAAAAGTTGAATAAATTCTTGAACTGCATCTCGCTCTTGTGAGCCGTTTATATGCAAGCCCGATGAAAAATGCTGTAAAGCACTTAGGGACATATTCTCTTTCACGGACAAACCCAGTACTAAGCCATCGCCTTTCCTATCCTCTGAGATATAGGCGATACCTTGGCTAAGTCCATCTTGAGGTGTTTTCGGTGTTATTGGTTGGCCTTCAACAAACACCTGGCCAGACTCTTTGGGCAAATCACCATAGATCACTTTCATCAACTCTGTTCTGCCAGACCCCATCAACCCAGAGAACCCCAAAATCTCACCGTGTTTAAGCTCAAAAGAAACATCGTTAACCCCAGCGCCACTCAACCCATCCACTTTCAAACAAACACTACCTTGTTGGGTTGCTACTCTTGGATACTGCTCATCCAATTTACGACCCACCATCATTTCAATAAGGTCATCCTCGTTAATATCTTGCACAGACACTTGCTTTATAAACTGACCATCCCTCAACACGGTGATATCGTCACAAATCTCGAAAATCTCTTTTAGTCGATGTGAAATATAAACAATGCCGCACCCTTGACGCCGTAGCTCCTCAATGACACTGAACAAAGAAGCGGTCTCTGTATCTGTAAGGGCGTCGGTTGGCTCATCCATAATGATGACCTTGGACTCAAAAGAAAGCGCCTTGGCAATTTCCACCATTTGCTGCTCACCCAAACTCAACTCACCCAAGCTCTTCTTTGAGCTGTGCTTAACATTCAATCTTTGTAGAAGTTGGTCAGCCTCTTGGTACATCAATGACCATTGGATGCGACCAGATTTTGATACCTTCTCTCGCCCCAAAAAGATATTTTCGGCAATAGACAATTCAGGAATGAGGTTGAGTTCCTGGTGAATAATGCTGATACCGGCTTCTTGGGAGTGCTTTGGTCCTTTAAAGTGAACGCTTTGCCCTTGATAAAAAATATCACCCACATCGATTTCATATATTCCAGTGAGAGACTTCATTAGCGTCGACTTGCCCGCACCATTCTCACCTAACAGGGCCATTACTTTTCCAGCAAAGACCTTCAGACTCGCTTTATTTAAAGCTTTGACACCAGGAAAACTCTTTTCAATGTCTTTCAGTTGCAAAATTGGCTCAGACATGACAATTCCTTATTACGCAATTAAAAAGTAACGCCCATTTTGAAAATCACATTAGCAAAGGGCGTACATTCTCCCGTTCTGACCACACCTTTGCTGACATGAGTTTTCTCTTTAAATTCAGAGTGAGGCACATAGCTCACTGGAATATTCTTTCCTGACTGAGACCTTTCAGTTTGAAGAAGACTCATCAATTGAGAATGCACGGCTGGATTTTGATCGACCAACTCTTGCGCCAATACCACTTCTTCTATTTGAGCTTCAGACAGTATGACTTTAACGGTTTGAATAAAACTTGGAACGCCATGTGTCAAAGCAAGGTCAATTCGGTTGGTTGCGTCAGAAATGGGCAAGCCAGCGTCGGCGATAACTATCTGGTCGGTATGACCAAGAGTGGCTAGCAAATAGGAAAGATCCGCATGCAATAAGTTTGTCTTTTTCATAATTTATAATTTTTTTGGGCACTCAAAATACAAGAACACATCGAAACGTTTCGATATGAGCCATATTTAATAGTTAAGCGAGATAATTGTAGGAGAAACAAACGAGACAATCATCGAAACGTTTCGATGATTTGAAAATAAAAAAAGGATTAAACATAATCTTTACCTTATACTTTTTTGTTTTTATTTAGTACGCAATATTTATACAATTTATTCTAACCAGCAAATACGAAGCAAGACAAGAAAAAAATAAAAAAACCGGCTCAGAAGATCCTGACACCGGTTTCTTATTACTTAAAGACTCTCAAACACTTATTTTATTTCAAGAGCTTGAGCTTCTATTCTTGCCTTCCACTCTGCAGGTCCTGTAATGTGCACAGAGGTTCCGGCGGAATCTACAGCAACCGTTACAGGCATGTCTACGACTTCAAATTCGTAAATGGCTTCCATACCCAACTCAGGGAAAGCGACCACTTCAGCTTTTTGAATGGCTTTTGATACAAGATACGCTGCACCACCAACCGCCATCATATAAACAGCACCAAATTCTTTAATCGCTTCAATAGCAACAGGGCCACGCTCCGCTTTACCAATCATGCCAAGCAGACCGGTACTCTCAAGCATTTTATGGGTGAACTTATCCATTCGCGTCGATGTAGTTGGACCCGCAGGACCTACTGCCTCATCTTTCACAGGGTCAACAGGCCCTACGTAATAAATAAAACGCCCTTTTAAATCGACTGGCAACTCTTCACCGTTGGCCATCATTTCAACCATTTTCTTATGAGCTGCGTCACGACCTGTTAACATTTTACCATTCAACAAAATGGTTTCACCTGGTTGCCACTCACGAACTGCCTCTGGTGTAACTTCATCCAAGTTGACACGACGCACGCTATCACCTACTTCCCAAGTGATTTCAGGCCAATCATCTAAAGAAGGTGGTACTAGATCTGCTGGACCAGAGCCATCTAATACAAAGTGGGCATGACGAGTGGCTGCACAATTCGGAATCATAGCCACTGGAAGCGAAGCTGCATGGGTTGGATAGTCCATAATTTTGACATCCAGCACGGTTGTTAAACCACCCAAACCTTGTGCACCGATACCCAAATTGTTAACCGCTTCAAAGATAGCCAAACGAAGCTCTTCAACACGATTTTGAGCGCCACGCTCTTTCAGCTCATGGATATCAATTGGCTCCATTAGCGACTCTTTAGCCATTACCATGGCTTTTTCCGCTGTGCCCCCGATACCTATGCCCAGCATACCTGGTGGGCACCAACCAGCCCCCATTGTAGGCACTGTTTTCTTAACCCACTCTACAATATCATCAGATGGATTTAGCATGGCAAGTTTCGATTTGTTTTCAGAACCACCACCTTTAGCAGCCACATGCACTTCAACTGTATCACCTGGCACCACTTCCATATGAATAACGGCTGGCGTATTGTCCTTAGTGTTCTTACGCGCGCCCGCAGGGTCAGCCAAAATAGAAGCCCGCAATACATTATCAGGGTGAGTATAAGCGCGACTCACCCCTTCATTAATCATCTCTTCAACACTTTTGGAACTTTCCCACTGAACGTTCATGCCGATTTTAATAAACACAGTAACAATGCCCGTATCCTGACAAATAGGGCGTTTGCCTTCGGCGCACATTCTTGAATTGATTAAAATTTGTGCCATAGAGTCCTTCGCCGCTGGACTCTCTTCTCTTTCGTAAGCTTCGTGAACGGCATTCACAAAATCTAGAGGGTGGTAATAGGAGATAAATTGTAGGGCGTCCGCCACACTATCGATTAGATCACTTTCTTTAATTATGCTCATGCCTCTCTCCTGCAGAGTGCTAGAATGAAATCGAAAGCGAAATGGTAAAAGATGCGTCGAAGCAAAGAAAGGCATTAGACAAATTTAAAAGCAATATACCGCCTATTTATAAGAAAAATAGGCGGAAAAACGGCACGCAGAAGCTAAATGAAAATCAGTTCGCTTTTTGCTGCTGCTCAGCGCCGTTTTTATTCAGCGAGTGCTGAACGTATTCCTCAAGAATACCCGTTGTAAACTGCTCTCTTTCGGCAAGGGAAGCAATACGCCCAGCTTGCCAATTAATAAGTCGGATAAAGACAGAATATTTTTGAATATGATCAAAGCCGATATCTCTTACAGTAAGAGAGTGTGCCTCCATTAGATGGATCACCTGCTCCAAGCTTTTTTGAGACTCGAACGCCTCACCTTCGTTTGCAGACATCAAGAGCTGATGAATACGCTGCAAAGGATTGAGTGTGTGAGTTTGTTTGCCCGCATCAAACGCCGTCTTACCTGTTAAGAACTTTTCTAACATTTGTTCAGTAAAACGCTCTCTTTCTTCTACATCTTTAATCAATGCAGATTCTCTTTCTAAAAGACGAATGAAGAGGCTTTTGTTTTTAATATCTGAGAACTCTAGGTCTTTTAAAGACAGGCTATTTTCTGCCAGCAGGGTCAGCACCTGACGGTAGGAATGAACAGCATTATCCTGACCTTCAGCAACAACACTTAAGTGAGTTCGCAGTTCATGCATCATTTTCGCGACACGATACTCCTCGCGGCTCTTTTGATAATGATCTAAAGAGTCTTGCTGAGCGCGCATTGCTTGATGAACACTTTCAAAACCTTCAATGGCTTCTTGTTCTTCCTGCAGACAAGCCATCCTAATTTTAGAACACTCATTTTCCCAAGCCTCATAAGCTTGCGCTCTAGCAAGAAACGCTTTTTCCATCGCTTCCTCAAAACTCTGTTCGATGCGCGCGCGCTCAACTCGCTCTTCCACTTCTTCTTGCTCTTTTAAAGCACGTTGTTGACGCTTGGATTCTAAATTCTCTTTAGCGAGCGCCAATTGAACCGTTAAGCTGTCTAATTCTGCTTGCGTCTTTTCTTCGTCAAAGCTAGACAGCTTTTGTTTGACCTTCTGCCAATAAGAATTGGAGTCAAAATCTTCTTGCGAGGTGCTTGGCGTTTCTGAAGAGCCTGCGGAAGGCTTCGCACCATTCGCTCTAAAAGCGCTGGTAGCATTAATAACATTATCGGCATTGGCGAATGCACCAGCATCCGCAGATGAGCCTGCCTCCGACACCGCTTCCTGCACTGAATCTTGTTCAGACTCAGTATTAACTTGACCACTTACCACGGTTTCAGGCGCCACGTCTTTCTCTGCCATTTCTGGTTGGGGCTCAAGGTCATCTAATATGGTTTTAGCAGAAGCATACGCCGTAGCAGGATCCATAGCGTCATTATTCGGTTGCGTGGTCGTTTTTTCGCTAAAGCGACGCTGAAACACACTTGCATTGGCCGTTGCTTTTTTCTGAGAGGGTTTGTTCGTAAACTTGCGAGCGGCACTTCCCCAGCTCACCTTATATAGCATAGAACGATCACACAATTGCAGTATTGGCAACTCACGCTGAGCAATAGAATATTGGGCAATAAGTGACTCTGCGTGGCGTAGAGCGACATTCGATTCACTCGAGTTGGAGGAAGTCGCCAAATTCAGAAGTTTGACAACTTTTTGAATGGCCTTTTTTCTTCTACTGATACTCATACTTATGCTTTCCAAATTAGCTTATCATGAAACGAAGATGACCTTCTCCAAGCGAATCGCTAAATATCCTGTACAACTAGGTCATCAGACAACAATGTACGTACCTTTTGCAAAATGGTTGCCAAGTTTCCCTCTTCATAAGGAATTGCAGGCAACTGCCCCCAAACAGGCCCAGGCCAGCACGGATCCGTGTTATAACGAACAATATGATGTAGATGAAGTTGCGGAACCATATTGCCTAAAGCGGCAACATTTAGCTTGGTAGCGGTAAAAGCTTCTTGCAGTTTTTCCGCCAACAGGCAACTTTCAGCCATAAGCCTTTTTCTATCATGTTCCGATAGCTCATGAATCTCTCTCACGCCATTCACTTTAGGAACCAACAAAAACCATGGAAACTGTTTATCATTGATTAAACGCAACTGACACAGTGGAAAACACCCAACTAAAATGGAGTCTCTGGCTAAAACGGGATCTAATTCAAACATCTTAATATTCCTACTTTACAAAAAAGGCTTTCGAAAGCACTATAGCATGCCTATATTCTAACCCCACAGACTTTGGAGCCAGCATGACTAATGTGCAATGCGTTGTTGACGCACAAGCAAAACTTGCCGAATGTCCACGTTGGGATGAGCGCACACAAACACTTTACTTTGTTGATATAGACTCATTCAAACTTCACGCCTACAACACAGTCAGCGAACAGCTTGAAACACGCACTTTTGACGAAGAGATCGGTTGTTTTTCATTAACTGAAAAAGACGGTTTTATCGCTGCATTTCGCTCAGGCGTTTATACTTTTGATTCCCTACATGGGGAGCTCACACCCTACTGGCTTGCCGACTACGACCAGAAAACCACACGTTTCAATGATGGACGTTGTGACGCTAAGGGACGCTTTCTTGCTGGCAGCATGTACGCCCCAAAAGATGCCTTTAATGGCGCTCTTTATCAGTTTAGCCAAGGCCAACACAAGGTACTTGATCAAGCAGCCTGGACATCGAACGGTTTAGCCTTTTCGCCAGACAATAAGATCATGTATTACTCTGATACTCCTAACCACATTGTGTATCAATTCGATTATGATATCGACACTGGGGCGGCGACCAACAAGCGTGTTTTCATCGAGTTCCCTCGCGGCAACGGACGTCCAGACGGCGCTGCCGTCGACAGTGAAGGCAACTACTGGTCTGCTTTGTACCAAGGCCAACGAGTTGTTAAAATCAGCCCAGAAGGTAACATTCTAGAAGAACACCCAATACCGGCGACCTACCCAACCATGGTTGCGTTTGGTGGACCAGACATGCAGACTTTATTTGTCAGCACCTGTCGCTCTGCTCAAACAGAGGATGAGCTCAAAAACTTACCTCAAGCAGGGGGAATTTTTGCCATTCAACTTGATACCAAAGGACAAACCGAACCTAGGTTCGCCGGCTAATTTTTTTACTTTAATTACAAAACAGACTGAACTTTATGCGCGCAAGCAATTATTTATACTCAACTCTACGCAACTCCCCTACCGATGCCGTGGTAACCAGCCACCAGCTAATGATTCGTGCTGGCATGATACGCCAAGTGTCAAAAGGGCTTTATACTTGGCTTCCTACCGGGTTAAAGGTGTTTCGTAAAGTAGAAAACATCGTTCGTGAAGAAATGGAAAAAGCCAACTCTCTGGAAGTCAGCATGCCAATGGTTCAGCCAGCTGAATTATGGCAAGAGTCTGGGCGCTGGCAAAAATACGGCGCTGAGCTTTTGCGCATTCAAGATCGCCATTCAAGAGATTTTTGCTTAGGGCCCACTCATGAAGAAGTTATTACCGACCTTGCTCGCAATGAATTAACCAGTTACAAGCAATTACCGGCTAACTTTTTCCAAATTCAAACTAAATTCCGCGATGAAGTGCGCCCGAGATTTGGCGTCATGCGTTCACGCGAGTTTTGTATGAAAGACGCCTACTCTTTCCACATTACGCCAGAGTCATTACAAGAAACCTATGATGGAATGCATCAAGCGTACTGCAATGTATTTGATCGTATTGGTTTAGATTACCGCCCTGTGCTTGCCGATACAGGCAGCATTGGCGGCGCTCATTCCCACGAGTTTCACGTATTAGCAGAATCCGGGGAAGACGACATTGCATTTAGCGATAGCTCAAACTTTGCGGCCAACGTCGAATTAGCCGAGGCTGTTTGCTTAAAACAACAAGCAGACGAGCCTAGCCAAGCTTTGCAACAAGTGAATACACCAGATTGTAAAACCATTGCCAAGGTAGCAGAGTTTTTGCAGCTTGATGTTAAAAACACCGTTAAAACCATGCTGGTAAAAGGTGAAAACGAGCAAGGCGAAGACACTATAGTCGCCCTTGTATTGCGTGGCGACCACGCCATTAACGAGATTAAAGTTGAAAAACTAAATGGCATTAAAGCGCCGTTTGAATTTGCCAATGAAGCTGACATTATTCAGCAAATTGGCTGCGCTCCAGGCTCAATAGGCCCTGTTGGCCTAAAAGCGAAAGGCATTCGTGTTATTGCCGATCGAACAGCCGCAGTAATGTCTGACTTTTGTGCTGGCGCCAACATTGATGACGAACATTATGTTGGCATTAACTGGGCACGTGATTGCGGTGATGTGGAAGTGGCGGATCTTCGTAATGTTGTGGAAGGAGACCCTTCCCCAGACGGCCAAGGCTCATTAATCATTAAACGCGGTATTGAAGTGGGCCACATTTTCCAGTTAGGTCAACAGTATGCCGAAGCCTTAAACGCCACGGTACTTGACGAAAACGGCAAAGCACAAGTTATGCACATGGGGTGTTACGGCATCGGAGTATCTCGTGTTGTGGCGGCTGCCATAGAGCAAAATTTCGATGACAAAGGCATCATTTGGCCCCAAAGCATTGCTCCTTATAGCCTTGCCATCATCGCAATGAATTATGATAAATCCGAAGCGGTACGCACACAATGTGACGATCTATACCAGAAATTCAAAGCACAAGGTATTGACGTTATTCTGGATGATCGCAAAGAACGCCCGGGGGTGAAATTCGCTGATTGTGAATTACTGGGTATTCCTCATCGCATTGTCGTCGGCGACAAGGGGCTTGCTAAAGGCTTGTTGGAATATAAGCACCGCACAGATAAGGACAATACGGATTTACCGCTTGATGAAGCCATCTCTTTTATCAATCAAAAAATCTCGTAGGTTTTAAGCCGAGCCCTGTGCTCGGCTTCACTTTAAACACACAAAAGGCCGTAAGATGACTGTCATTTATCACAACCCTAGGTGTTCCAAGTCACGCCAAACACTACAACTTCTAAGCGATAACGGCATTGAAGCGCAAATACGTTTGTACTTAAAAGAGCCTCCTAGTCGCAATGAAATAGAAGCCCTACTCACACAGCTGAGCATCTCGCCCATTGAGCTCATGAGAACAAAAGAGGCGCTCTATAAAGAACTTGGCCTAACAACTGAGTCTACCGATGAAGAACGCGTAACAGCCATGCTAGAAAACCCAAGCCTCATTGAGCGACCTATTGTTATTCATAACAATAAAGCCGCGATTGGCCGTCCTCCTGAAAACGTATTGGTTCTTTTCAAGTAATGAACACACCTTACATACTCATTCTTTATTACAGCAAACATGGCTCCATTGCTGAAATGGCGAAGCATTTAGGGCGCGGCGCTAAAACAGTCTCGGGCATTGACGTGAAGATACGCCAGGTTGCTGATGTTGCCCCTAATACCGAAGTGGCAAATCCCGCCCTACCAGACGAAGGCGCACCTTATTGCACACTAGAAGAACTGGCTGAGTGTTCAGGGCTCGCACTGGGCTCACCTTCGTATTTTGGCAGTATGGCCGCTCCTTTAAAGCACTTTCTAGACCAAACCTCAACGTTATGGATGACAGGCCAACTTATTGACAAGCCCGCCTGTGGCTTTACCAGTGCCAGTACAATGCATGGCGGTCAAGAACAATGCCTAATGAGCATGATTCCCCCCACCTTACACCATGGCATGATTTGGCTCGGGCTATCTTATCGTCAAAAAGAGCTCATTAGCACACAAACTGGCGGCACACCTTACGGTGCGAGCCACCTTGCCTGCAGTACTGCCGATAAACATTTAAGTAGCGATGAAATCAACCTTTGCGAGGCCCAAGGAAAGCGCCTAGCAAACTTAGCTCTTAAACTTTCAAGCTAAAAAAAGCCGTCTAGAAAATATATATCTAGACGGCTTGCCTTTTTGTTGGTGACAACGCTAATGACGAGGTAACTCAATTCCCTCGAATAATTTCTCAACGTCTTGACGATTCCCCGCCTCCATCGCTGCCATAACTAAATCTTTCGTTAAGTGTGGAGCAAAGGATTCTAAAAACTTAAACATATAGCCGCGAATGAAGGTATTACTGCGAATACCAATCTTGGTGCAGCTATCTTCAAAAAGATGAGAAGCATCGAGAGCAACCAGGTCAGAGTCTTGGCCTTCATCAAATGCCATAGACGCGACAATTCCGACTCCTAACCCTAAGCGGACATAGGTTTTAATGACGTCTGAATCTGCCGCAGTAAACACAACATTCGGCTCAAGCTCCGCTTCCTGAAACGCTTGATCCAATTGTGATCGACCCGTAAAACCAAACACATAAGTCACAATTGGATACTGAGCCAAGGCAGTTAAAGTGAGTCGCTCCTCATGTGCTAGTGGGTGATCCTTGGGCACCACAACCGAACGATTCCACTTATAACAAGGTAACATCACCAAATTACCAAATAATTCTAAAGCTTCCGTTGCGATTGCAAAATCCACTGCGCCATCATTGGCCATTTCCGCAATTTGCATGGGAGTACCTTGATGCATATGCAAGGTCACATCTGGATAAGTGCTGATATAGTCATTAATGACCTTAGGGAGCGCATAACGAGCTTGCGTGTGCGTAGTAGCAATATCTAAAGAACCTTTTTTTTCATCACTAAACTCACTAGCCACCCGTTTGATATTTTGGGTCTGATTTAGAATTTCGCCCGCTAACTCAATGATTTTTTCACCCGCGGGGGTAATGTGAGTTAAATGTTTACCACTGCGTGCAAACACTTCTACCCCTAGCTCATCTTCTAGCAAACGTATCTGCTTACTTACACCTGGCTGGGAGGTATAAAGGCTTTGCGCTGTTGCAGAAACATTCAAATCATGGCGAGCCACTTCCCATATATAACGTAATTGCTGTAGCTTCATCCGACACCTTATTCGAAAAAGAATTAAAAACAGAAGAAAATATTACTTTATAGAATAGTAAAAAACCTCTAATGTTGCCAGCTTAAACCATTTTTAGATGAGTGACGATGGATTTTATTTGGTATATCTTCGCAGGTGCCGCGGTCGGTCTGGCTGTTGGTATTACAGGGGTAGGCGGTGGATCGCTTATGACCCCACTTTTACTGATGTTTGGCTTTCCTCCACATATCGCTATTGGGACTGACCTGATGTATGCAGGCATTGCTAAGAGCACTGGGGTTTACATGCACACCAAACAAGGCAACGTAGATTGGCGAATTGTGTCGGCCATGGCTGCAGGTAGCTTACCTGCCTCACTATTAACTGTTTGGGCATTGTCGCAATTTGAACAACCTGACCATTACCAAGATGTTCTAACGGCGACCCTTGGATTTATGCTACTTAGCACAGCCCTTGTTATTCTCTTTCGTGGCAAACTTACTCGCAACATCAAACTTAATTTTAGTACCGCCCAGAGTAGCCAAGTGATTTTCTTTTGCGGCATCATATTAGGAATTTTAGTTACTCTGACTTCGGTGGGTGCCGGCGCATTAGGCACAGCCATCATGATGATTTTATTTCCTGTAATGATGGCAAAAAATATTGTTGGCACAGATTTGGCCCATGCAGTGCCATTAACCCTAGTAGCAGGCGTTGGTCACTTACTAATAGGTAACGTCGATTACTCCCTTCTTGCAGCCTTGTTAATTGGGTCTATCCCCACTATTTATTTAGGCACTCGTGTCGCAAGTTTTGTTCCTAACAGAGTGCTGCAACCCATATTAGCAACGGCATTAATGAGTTTTGGGGTTAAATACCTTTTCTTTTAAAAATCAATAAAAAGCAGTTCATTCCTAGCATAAAACACGTTAAGGTAGTGTTGCATAAGAACCGCAACAAGCAGGATATTAAGTAATGAGCAACAAGCGCCTTGAGGATTTAAACATCGCCTCATTCACAAGTTTAGTAACACCAAATGAGCTAAAAACTGAACTACCTATCAGTCAGCCAGTCAGCAACCATGTCGCCGCTTCACGGGACACCATTAAAGACATTATGGACGGTAAGGACCATCGCCTAGCGATTGTCATTGGCCCTTGCTCCATCCACGACCCAGAAGCCGCTTTAGATTATGCCAAACGACTAAAAGCTTTGTCTGAAAAACTTGATGATAGCTTGTATATTATTATGCGCGCTTACTTTGAAAAACCTCGCACCACTGTAGGTTGGAAAGGGCTTATTAATGACCCCAACCTTGATGGCAGTTTTGATATAGATAAAGGCTTGCGCATTGGCCGTAAGTTACTGATCGATCTAGCAGAACTCGGCCTACCATTAGCCACTGAAGCTTTAGATCCCATCTCGCCACAGTACATTCAAGATCTCATTAGTTGGTCTGCAATTGGGGCCCGTACAACAGAATCCCAAACTCACCGCGAGATGGCTTCAGGCCTATCCGGACCAGTTGGTTTTAAAAACGGAACAGATGGCTCAATGACAGTGGCTGTGAATGCAATGCAGTCTGTCTCTCACCCTCATTCTTTCTTGGGCATCAATGAAGACGGCCAGGTAAATGTAGTTAATACAAAAGGTAACGCCTACGGTCACCTAGTACTTCGCGGAGGTAATGGCTTACCAAATTACCAATCCGAACATGTTCTTGCTAGCGAGAAAGCATTAAGTGGCGCCAAGTTAAAACACAACATCATGGTTGATTGTTCTCATGAAAACTCCAACAAACAACCTGAACGCCAAGTTTCCGTAGCAAAAGACGTGACAGAACAAATCTTGGCTGGCAACAACTCTATTATGGGCTTAATGATTGAGAGCAATATAGGTTGGGGCAACCAAAAGGTGCCGACTGATAAAGCAGAGCTAGAATATGGTGTTTCCATTACTGACGCCTGCATCGACTGGGAAGTGACTGAAAAAACATTAACCGACATGGCAAATGCACTTCGCGCTACATTGCCTGAACGCCAACGCGGTTAACTGCCAAACAAGCAAACTTCAAGCAATAAAAAAGGGCCAAAATGGCCCTTTTTTATTGCTTGCATCATAACTTACATGAAAGCATTGTCTGTGACTGTGTGGTCCGTTGCGTCTTTAACTGCTGTCAAACCAGGCACCTTTTCAATTAAGGTTTTCTCAACCCCTTCTTTTAAGGTTAAGTCCACTGCACTGCACCCCTGACAACCGCCACCGAAACGCAACACCGCAACACCGCCTTCAAGAACTTCCACTAAACCAACATCACCACCATGGGCAGCAAGACCTGGATTGATTTCAGAATACAGAACGTAATTTATCTGATCTTCAATTGGACTGTCTTCTGTCACCTTGGGCATTTTTGCATTAGGCGCTTTAATGGTTAACTGTCCACCCATTTTTTCCGTGGCATAGTCGACAAAAGCTTCATCAAGAAAGTTTACTGAGTTTTTCTCAACATACACCTTTAATTTTGGTAGGTTGAGAATTTCATCCGTTTCATTCACCTCGTCAGGGCGGCAATAAGCCAAACACGTTTCGGCGTGAGGAGTACCAGGTTGTTGAATAAAAATGCGCACAGCAATTCCTTCAACACCTTGTTTTTCAAGTAAAGACGCAAGATACTCTTGAGCGCCATCAGTAATCGTAATGTTCATAAACACCTATCTTAAAATTAAAGGTCGTTAATGGCGCCTATTTTAACGCAGAACCAGAACAAAACAAAAGACCGAGTAAACAACTAAGGTATTTTTACTCAATTTCTCCCCAAAATAACTGAGTTTTCACTCTCCACGAATTTGCTAATATGGCTTATTAGTAAAATTACTAAAGATATAGATAAATATTCATTTTTAGTATAACGGATATTTGCTAAAATCCATGCAACTATCCACCTAAAGCGGTTAAATCTTTATGTATCAATATGACGCCATAGATCAACAGCTTGTTGAAGAACGCGTAGCACAGTTTCGCGATCAAACACGCCGTTACCTAGCCAAAGAACTCAGCGAAGAAGAGTTCTTGCCTTTACGCCTCCAAAATGGTCTTTACGTACAACGTTATGCGCCAATGCTTCGTATCGCCATTCCATATGGCATGCTTTCTAGCGCTCAACTACGCGTTTTAGCCAGCATCAGTCGTCGTTATGACAAAGGATATGGGCACTTTAGTACTCGCCAAAACCTGCAGTTAAACTGGCCAAAATTAGAAGATGTGCCCGATATACTTGCAGAACTTGCTGACGTACAAATGCACGCTGTACAAACCAGCGGCAACTGTATTCGAAACACCACTACCGACCAGTACTCTGGTGTCATTGCTGACGAAGTCGTCGATCCACGCCCATACTGTGAATTGATTCGCCAGTGGTCTACATTCCATCCTGAGTTTGCTTTCTTACCTCGTAAATTCAAGATCGCAGTGAATGCAACAGAAGAATCAGACCGTGCAGCAACTCAGGTTCACGATATTGGTCTTCATATTAAAAAGAACGAAGATGGTGAAGTGGGCTTTAAAGTCATAGTGGGTGGTGGCCTTGGCCGTACTCCGATGGTGGGCGTCACTATCAGTGAATTTATTCCTCGCGAAGACATCCTTACTTACCTAGACGCAATTATTCGCGTGTACAACCAGCAAGGCCGTCGCGACAACAAATATAAAGCTCGCATCAAAATTTTAGTAAAAGCACTCGGTATTGAAGAATTTCGTACCCGTGTTGAGGCTGAATGGAGCCATTTGCGAGGCAAAGAAAGCACCGTTCCAATGAGTGAATTTAATCGCTTACAGAGCTTCTTTACTGAACCTGCATATGAAGCACTGGCTGACCAGCCAAGTTCGCTAAGTGAAAAGCTTGCTGCCAGTGCAGGATTTGCTCGCTGGTATGAGCGTAACACGTTCAACCACAAGAAATCAGGTTACCGCATTGTTACATTGACACTGAAAAAGCCTGGCCAAGCACCAGGTGATGCGACTGCAGAGCAAATGGAAAAAGCGGCCGACCTTGCCGACCTATACAGTTTTGGTGAGCTACGCGTTAGCCATGAACAAAACCTCGTGCTGGCAGATGTTCGCCAAGACCAATTGGTTGAACTTTGGGAAGCAGCCAAAGAAAATGGTTTTGCAACCCCAACACTAGGCTTATTAACCGACATGATCTGTTGCCCTGGTGGTGATTTCTGTGCATTGGCTAACGCCAAATCCATACCAATCGCTGAACAGATTCAAAATACTTTTGACGATATCGATTACCTGTATGATCTAGGTGAAATCGACCTAAATATTTCAGGTTGTATGAACGCTTGTGGCCATCACCACGTTGGTAACCTTGGTATTTTAGGGGTAGATAAAAAAGGACAAGAGTTCTATCAAGTATCAATTGGTGGCGCTTCTGGTCATGATGCCAGCATCGGCAAAATCTTAGGCCCCTCTTTTGCTCAAGAAGAGATAGGTGACGTCATCCAAAAACTGATGAATGTTTACGTTGACACTCGTCACGACGACGAACGCTTTATCGACACCTACCGCCGCGTTGGAATCGCACCATTTAAAGAGGCTGCATATGCAAAAACTAATTAAAGACGGCGAAATCGTCGATAATCTATACCAGTGGATTCAAGACACTGACCAAGAAATCAATGAGAGCAGCCTTGTTAGAGCGAGTGTATGGCTTGAACAACAAGACACTATTGGCTCAGTTGCGGGCTTATGGCTAGAAGCTGGCGATGGCACTGAGGCGCTTCAAGGTATTGACTTGTCACAATTTTCTGTCATTGGGGTACACTTTCCAGCCTTTACCGATGGTCGTGGATTCAGTTACGCACGCCTATTAAGGGAAAGATTGAACTTCACTGGTGAGATACGCGCATTAGGCAAGTTCATTCCAGATCAACTTGGCTATCTATTGCGAGTTGGCTTCAACAGTTTTGAATTCCAAGCTGAAGTTAACTTAGAAAAAGCACTGGAGTTGCATAAGCCGTTTAGCATTGCCTATCAAGGGGATGTTGCTGACCCAAGACCCATTTTCTTACGTCGGTAAATACTTAGCAATTTGTAAAATTGTGATAAAAGGCCCGTTATTCGGGCCTTTTTCTATTGCGTATTAGGGCCACCATGATTATCGTATGATTAATCAAAAGTGATTGATAATTAAAGGATCTTAATGTGTCTATAAAACACTTAGCCGGCTTAGTCTCTGGCCTATTACTCTCTTCCAGCGTACTTTCTGCAACTGTCTACGTATCTGATATACAATTTGTCGCCATTCGCGAAGGTCAAAGCAACAATACTCGAGCAGTAGAAAGGGGACTGAAAAGCGGCACTCCACTTGAGGTGCTAGAGCAGCAAAATGGCCACACAAAAGTGCGCACCCCTGATGGCAACGAAGGATGGGTAGCTGATTATTTTTTAAGTGACACGGCCGTCACACGAGATCAGATACTGGCACTACAAGAGCAACTCACTCGTGCTAACGAAAGCAAGGTGGACGCCCAAGACGCCTTAGCCAACAATCAGTCTCAATTGCAAGAGCTAAGCCGTACCATTAGCGATTTAGAAGCCCAGAATTTATCTTTACAAGAAAACCTTGCTGAATCAAAAGAAATTACCGCGAAAGCTCAGATTATCGTTGAACAAAATGATAACATTAGCTACCAACTAGAAAGCCTAAAAACTCAAGCTGAAACCGCCCAGCAAACCATGCTTAAATTGCAAAACTCCACCAATCAAAAATGGTTTATGATAGGTGCAGCAACACTATTCTTAGGCTTCATTATGGGCGTCATTATACCTATGTCTCGCCGTAAAAAAGTCAATACTAGTTCATGGTAATTCACTAAGGATCATAAATGGAAGCTTCGATCGTACACTCCTTTTTTCTTATATTTTCTGGAGCGGCGGTCGTAGCTACTATCGCGCTTTACACCAAGCAACCTATGATCATTGCTTATATCGCTTTAGGTGCGCTATTTGGCCCTTCTGCTTTATCCCTGATTAACGAACCCAAACTAATGGATGAAATGAGCCATGTAGGCATCATTTTCTTATTGTTTTTGTTGGGCCTAGATATGCAACCAAGCCACCTTCTAAACATGCTCAAAAAAGCCTCCTGGATTGCTTTATTAAGCTCGTTGGCGTTTGCACTTTTAGGCTACAGCGTTGCAACACTCTATGGCTATAGCCAGACAGAAAGCATTATTATTGGTGTAGCCATGATGTTCTCAAGCACCATTGTATGTATTAAGTTATTACCTACTACCGTCCTGCACCACAAACATACTGGGGAACTCGTGGTTGGACTATTGCTTTTACAAGACATTATCGCGATCGCTGTATTATTGGTGTTATACAGCATGTCCAATACACAGGACGCTAGCATTAGCCAATATCTGATTCCGCTATTTAGTTTACCTATCCTGATTGGTGGCGCTTTCTTATTCGTTAAATTTGTTTTGCTAAAGCTCATTACTCAATTTGACCGCTTCCATGAATACCTGTTCCTTATCTCTATTGGTTGGTGTCTATCTATGGCTGTGGTTGCTGAGGTAGTTGGCTTATCTGCTGAAATGGGCGCCTTTATTGCTGGGGTTGCCCTAGCAACAAGCCCAATTTCTCAATACATCGCCACCCACCTGAAGCCATTAAGAGATTTTTTCTTAATCCTATTTTTCTTTTCCATTGGCGCAAGTTTCAACCTAGATCTATTAGGCTTAGTGATTTTACCTGCCTTGGTTTTAGCCGTCGGTTCCCTATTAATTAAACCGGTCGTGTTTCGTTTCCTACTTAAGGGGATAAAAGAAGATAGCAAAACATCTTGGGAGGTGGGCTTTCGGTTAGGTCAAGTGAGCGAATTTTCTCTGCTCATTGCATACTTGGCCGCCAGCATAGGTTTAATTGGAGTTGAAGCTTCTCATGTCATTCAAGCAACGGCTATCTTAAGTTTTGCTCTATCCACCTATGTCGTGATTTTAAACTTCCCTAACCCTATCGCCATTTCAGACAAATTAAGAAGAGATTAAAGAATTAACACTAAAAAGCGCCTATTTAGACAGAAAAAGTGGGCGTTTAGTGTATTTTATTCTTCACTTTGATGGCTTTGACACAATAAAAGACGGCGGGATTCACCCTCTAAGAATTCTTTTGCCAAATGCCTTCACTGCCCCCTTCCTTTACTCCCACAAAATATAATAGAATAGCGCCAAATTATCTGACTAAGCCAATTAAGTCAGGTATAATATCGCGAAATTTTTCGTCCTCAATTATTTAGAGTAATGTAATGGCTGACTTATCAAAATACAGAAACATCGGTATTTTTGCTCACGTTGATGCGGGTAAAACTACCACTACTGAACGTATCCTAAAACTTACCGGTAAAATCCATAAGACTGGTGAAGTGCATGATGGTGAATCGACTACAGACTTCATGGAACAAGAAGCTGAGCGCGGTATTACTATCCAATCTGCAGCGGTAACTTGTGAGTGGAAAAAACACCGCTTAAACGTTATCGACACACCTGGACACGTTGACTTCACTGTTGAAGTATACCGTTCTCTTAAAGTACTAGACGGTGGTATCGGTGTATTCTGTGGTTCTGGTGGTGTTGAGCCTCAATCAGAAACCAACTGGCGCTACGCTAACGAATCTGAAGTTGCTCGTATCATCTTCGTAAACAAGTTGGACCGTCTTGGTGCCAATTTCTACCGTGTTGTAGAGCAAGTTAAAAAAGTATTGGGTGCTAACCCACTTGTTATGACACTTCCAATTGGTGAAGAAGATGACTTCGTTGGTGTAGTAGACGTACTTTCTAAGAAAGCGTATGTTTGGGATGACACTGGTCTTCCTGAAAACTACGAAGTGAAAGACGTTCCAGAAGACATGGTAGACAAAGTTGAAGAATATCATGAAGCTTTGATTGAAACCGCTCTTGAGCAAGACGAAGATCTATTGATGGCTTACCTAGAAGACGGTGAGACACCAGCTGAAGAAGAAATCAAACGTTGTATCCGCAAAGGTACTCGTGACCTTGCGTTCTTCCCAACGTACTGTGGTTCTGCCTTCAAAAACAAAGGTGTTCAATTAGTTCTTGATGCGGTTGTAGATTACCTACCTAACCCAACAGAAGTT
Organism: Marinomonas epiphytica; assembly: GCF_054780655.1. Lineage (NCBI taxonomy): Bacteria > Pseudomonadati > Pseudomonadota > Gammaproteobacteria > Oceanospirillales > Oceanospirillaceae > Marinomonas > Marinomonas epiphytica. The sequence goes on along the minus strand of NZ_BAAGVX010000003.1, from coordinate 45,148 downwards.
GATCCACAAGAATTGACTGACGAAGAAGGTAACCCAACAGGTGAAGTTGCTACTGTTAGCGCTGATGAGCCATTAAAAGCACTTGCATTCAAAATCATGGATGACCGCTTTGGTGCCCTTACGTTCGTTCGTCTATACTCTGGCCGCCTTCAGAAAGGCGACACGATTCTTAACTCTGCAACAGGTAAAACTGAGCGTATCGGCCGTATGGTTGAGATGCAAGCAGACGATCGTAACGAAATTTCTTCAGCGCAAGCGGGTGACATCATCGCTATCGTTGGTATGAAAAACGTTCAAACTGGTCACACTCTATGTGATGTTAAGCACCCTTGCACACTTGAAGCAATGGTCTTCCCTGAGCCAGTAATCTCTATCGCTGTTCAGCCTAAAGACAAAGGCGGCAATGAGAAAATGGGTATCGCAATCGGTAAAATGGTAGCTGAAGATCCATCTTTCCAAGTTGAGACTGACCAAGATTCTGGTGAGACTATCCTTAAAGGTATGGGTGAACTTCACCTTGATATCAAAGTAGATATCTTGAAACGTACTTACGGTGTAGACCTAGTAGTGGGTCAACCTCAAGTAGCGTACCGTGAAACTATCACGAAAGAAATCGAAGATACTTACACGCACAAGAAACAATCTGGTGGTTCTGGTCAGTTCGGTAAAATTGATTACCGCATCAAACCAGGTGAGCCAAACTCTGGCTTCACTTTCACTTCAACAGTTGTGGGCGGTAACGTACCAAAAGAATTCTTCCCTGCTGTTGAAAAAGGCTTCAAGTCTATGATGGAAGAAGGTGTGCTTGCTGGCTACCCTGTTCTTGACGTTGAAGTTGAGCTATTTGACGGTGGTTACCACGCAGTTGACTCATCTGCTGTTGCCTTCGAAATCGCAGCTAAAGGCGCTTTCCGTCAGTCTATCCCTAAAGCAGGTGCACAACTTCTTGAGCCTATCATGAAAGTTGACGTGTTCACTCCAGACGATAACGTTGGTGATGTTATCGGTGACCTAAACCGTCGTCGCGGCATGATCAAAGACCAAGAAGCCGGCCTAACTGGCGTACGTATTAAAGGTGAAGTACCTCTATCTGAAATGTTCGGATACATTGGTCACCTACGTACTATCACTTCTGGTCGCGGTCAATTCTCTATGGAGTTTGCTCATTACGCTCCATGTCCAGCAAACGTTGCTGAGACTGTAATTGCTGCTGCTAAAGAGAAAGACGCTAAGTAATCTCACCTAGCATCTTAGCCTTAAAAAAACCGATACTATAATGTATCGGTTTTTTTGGTTTTAAGAAGGTAAAAAAATACCGGCGAGTGGCCGGTATTTTTTATCCATGAGCCTTAACAGCTAGAAAGGTACTGGGTACTCTTTGAAGACTGCCACCACATCTTTTATCACCTGCTCTGATAGAGCCATATCAAAAGCTGCCATATCTTCTTTAAGTTGCTCCAGATTGGTAGCACCTATAATCGTAGAGGTGACGCCATCCACCTGATCACACCATGCAAGCGCCAATTGAGCCGGTGTTAAAGCGTGTTTTTTGGCCACTTCCAAATAGCCAGCCACGGCGCTATTAACTTGCTCAGTATCACGGAATAAGCCGTTTCTTTGAGCCAAATTCCAGCGGCTACCCTTAGGACGAGTACCATTTAAATACTTACCAGTCAAGGCTCCTGCTCCTAAGGCCGACCAAGGCAAATACGCAACATCCTCATGAATACAGTTTTCAATTAAATAAGGCCAATCTTTTGCGTGCAACAAACTGAATTCATTCTGAATAGATGCCACACGAGGAAGCTGATGTTTATCACTCAACTTAAGATATTCATTGATCCCCCAAGTGGTATCATCAGACAAACCAAAATGACGAATCTTACCTGCTTTAATACACTCATCTAATGCCTGTAAAATTTCCAACATTTGTAACGAGTGTAATTCACGGTCCACATCAGAAAAAGTAATGTGACCAGGAAAGTGCTTGGCAAAATGCGGAGTCGTTCGATTTGGCCAGTGCAACTGATATAAGTCGATATAATCTGTCTGCAGTCTTTCCAATGAGGCATCTACTGAGTTAATAATCGCTTCGCCGGTAATTGGCCCACCTTCTCGAATATAAGGCAGACCCGCCCCCGCAATTTTAGTTGCCAATACAAACTCATTACGTCGAGCTGCGTTGCGAGACAACCAGTCTCCTATGATGGTTTCTGTTTTTCCATAAGACTCAGGAGTTGGCGGCACTGAATACATTTCAGCAGTGTCCATAAAATTGACGCCATTAGCTAACGCATACTCAATTTGCTGATCTGCCTCTTGTTGCGTATTTTGGGTACCCCATGTCATGGTTCCCAAACACACTCTTGATACTTCTAAACCCGTTCTACCCAAAGGTACATACTTCATTTAGCTATCCTTCTCGACGTTCAATCAATCATAAAACCAATAAACAAAATAATAAAACTGACCCGACAGGGGCAGCTTCATATAAGGAGATAATCAGTAAATTTACGGCTTTTTTTCTAATAAATGCTCATAACGCTGATCTGTTAGTGTCTTTAAGAAGGCAACAATTGCATCGACTCTTTGATCATTTAAAGCTGGGCCTATTTCAAGGCTTTCAAGGTCAATGTTGGCAGCCACCTCAGGTTGCCCCCAAGGCTCACCAGTTTCTGGGTTGATTAAACGCTTAGGATTGTTGTACTTATCATAAAACAAAACAACCGTGCGTAAATCCTGAAATACACCGTTATGCATATAAGGACCAGTCACCGCGACATTACGCAATGTAGGCACTTTAAACTTTCCTAATTGAGCGGGGTCGTTTACTGCTGGATGGTCCAATAACCCTTGATCAACAAACCCGGGATTATGAGCAAGCAAAGTTTGATTGCTTGGCACCCCAATATTTCGATATTGATAGTTACTGAAAGTTTCTTTATCAAAAAATGGCGAGCTATTTAATTGATGACAAGCATTACAATTAGTAAATTGCTGAGAGAAAAACAGTGTTTTGCCCAACTCTTCTTGCTCTGTTAATTTGATTTCACCTCTCAAGGCCCTATCATATCGGGAGTCAAACGGCATAAAAAGCGACGTTTGTTCAAATCTAGCAATAGCATCTGCCACCACTTCATAGGCTTCAGGCTTGTCTAGCGCCCCTTCCCCGTATAAGTCTTCAAACTGATCTAAGTAGATTGGATTAGCTTTAACTTTGTTCACGACTGCCGCACCATCTGGCAGTGCCATCTCTACCGGGTTAACAAAAGGCCCCTGGGCTTGTTCAGCCAAGGTTGACGATCGACCATCATGGAACTGACCGCCACGATATTCGCCATCTGCCATTTGATGGAACAAAGGAGTAAGCGCTGCATAACCAGCAGTAGGCGTATTACGAGTTCCCATTGACACCCCATCGCTCCCTAAAGATACGGCTCCATTAAACGCATCCAACCTTGGGTCTGTAAAGGCTTTACCGACATCATGACAAGTAGCACAAGATTGATTGCCTTGCTTTGATAAACTGGCATCAAAAAACAGTTGAGATCCTAAAATAGCCTTAGGGTCATTCATTGGCACTGGCAACACTAGTTTTTTACTCTCTTGTGTTAGTGCCACTTTCTTAGGCTCAGAGGGCGAGCAAGCCACAAGCAACATAGCAAGCATAACACTTAGGCAACAGCGAATCATATTATTCCAACTTAAACAAAAAGTGCCCGCTAGACAGGCACTTTGTTAACTACTATCAAGAGTTTGACTTAATTTTGCTCTGGCAAAGTGACATTTAATTCAAGTACAGAGCAGTCTTCTATATTTTCTAACTGTATTTGCACGTCGTCACTGTCGACATTGACGTACTTTCGAATCACATCAATGATTTCTTGCTGCATTTTGGGCAAGTAATCTGGTTGCTGCCTGCGGCCTCTTTCGTGAGCCACAATGATTTGCAAACGATCCTTGGCAACAGAGGCAGAACTTGGAGCACTTTTATTCTTAAATAAATCAAAAATCCCCACACTAACCCCCTAATAAACGCTTGAAAAACCCTTTCTTTTCGATATCCAAAAAGCGCATTGGCTTCTCTTCACCCATTAACCTATCCACGGCATCCACATAGGCTTGTCCCGCTTGAGAGTCCACATCAAGAATGACTGGCGTACCTTGGTTAGAAGCCTTTAATACCGCTTCTGATTCTGGAATAACACCAATGAGTGGAACCGCTAAAATGTCTTCTACATCAGACACACTTAGCATTTCTCCCATTGCCACACGCTCAGGGTGATAACGGGTTAACAGCAAATGCTCTTCAATCGGCTCACGCCCCTCTTCAGCACGCTTAGACTTACTCTGTAAAATACCAAGAATACGGTCTGAGTCGCGCACTGACGACACTTCAGGGTTAGTTACAACGATCGCAGCATCGGCAAAATACAGCGCCATTTGAGCGCCTTTTTCAATCCCCGCTGGAGAGTCGCAAATAATGTAGTCAAACTCTTGTGCAAGTTCATCTAAAACAGCTTGCACACCTTCTTGGGTAAGAGCATCTTTATCACGCGTTTGCGAGGCAGGTAAGATAAACAAGTTACTGGTGCGCTTATCTTTAATCAGGGTCTGGCTTAGAGTCGCTTCTTTGTTAATCACATTAACAAAGTCGTATACTACTCTGCGTTCGCACCCCATGATGAGGTCTAGATTCCTAAGACCTACATCAAAATCGATGATCACAGTCTTATATCCCTTTAAAGCGATTCCTGTCCCTATTGCGGCACTGGATGTTGTTTTACCAACTCCTCCCTTGCCAGAGGTGACGACGATTATTTTTGCCAAGGTTTCTTCCCCCGATAAATTTTCTAATTTATCTGTTATCTTTAGTTTCGTTTTAGAGCGCTACCACTTCAAGTGAATCATCAACTAATAACACTTGTGCACTCTCTTTCCAAATATTTTTTTGCAAGGCATCACTAAGCATAAAATTACCCGCCACTGACACCAATTCGGCTTCTAAGCTCTTACAAAAAATTCTTGCATTAACATCCCCTTTAACACCCGCTAAAGCTCGCCCTCGAAGCGCACCATAAACATGGATATTACCGTCAGCTAGGACTTCTGCTCCTGCACTCACTTGAGCCAATATAATCAGATCACCTTCAGCATAAACTTGTTGACCTGAACGAATGGGCTTGTCAATTACTTTTGTCGGCTGGGCAATTCTACGCTCTTCAATAACCGTCTTGATCACCACATCTTTCGATTCTGCTTGTATTTTAGGCTCGGGCATCTGGATAGCTTTGGTTTTACTCACAGGCAACAATGGACTCATTATTTCAGCGTGCCAAAGCGGCTGGTTATTCGTATCACAACGCCAGCCAATAACCTTTAAACCTAACGCATTAACTTGTTGGATTAAGGCGTTCAATGATTGAGCAGTAGTACCAATGCGCAATTTTGTAAGATCCACAATAATAGGGGCTTGTGAAAAAAAGTGCGGCACCTTTTCAACCTTCTCGGCCAACTGCTCAAGAATACTGGTCTGATTGAACTCGTGAATTTCCAGTAAAATGGTCGTCACTACACTTCCTTTTAATTGGAAGCTTGAATCTGTCATGAACTGTCCTTTTTATTTTGGTGCCTATTGAAATTGCATCTTACGCCAAGCACTAGCGCGTCATACTGTGGTTTTAGGACTTAGCATGACAATGAAAATTTATGTCTTATAATACTTGATGCCTAATAGTGAACAAAGCCTTAAGACAATGATTTTAAAGTTTTTTTATAAGTTATTTACATACTTGTCCCTATATATCTGGGGATAAGCACACACTTGACAACTTGTTCAAGAAAGTATTAATCGACTTTCCCCAAATCCCGACTGCTTTTCCAGTCTTATCTGTACGGGTATGCGTTCTTTTAACGCTTCAATATGGCTAATAATACCAATCGTTTTTCCAGACGCATGAAGATTATCTAAGGCATCTAAGGCCGTTTCTAATGTTTGTGGGTCGAGGGTGCCAAAACCTTCGTCTAAGAACAAGGAATCAATGCTGGTTTTATGAGAAACCAAGTCAGACAAGGCTAATGCCAAAGACAAACTCACCAGAAAGCTTTCCCCTCCTGATAACGTTCTTGTATCGCGCACCACGTCTCCTTGCCAAGTGTCGACAACCAATAAAGCCAACCCCTCTCCTTTGCGTTGCAACTGATACCTTTTATGCAACAATACCAGCCTTTGGTTTGCCAAATGGATTAAATGATCCAAGGTTAAACCCTGAGCAAAGCGTCTAAATTTTGCGCCATCTGCAGACCCGATTACATAATTTAGCTGATCTAGACGAGTAAATGCCTGTATTTTATCTTGCAAATGAGACTGAGCCTTTGAGTAGGATTGACGTTTTAACGCCTCTTCTTTTAGTTTCTGAGTCAACACACCCCATTGTCGATTTACCTGTGCATTTTTTCCATCTAAGGTCTCTAGTTTGGACTGATACTCAGCGAGTTGCGCTTCATCAACCGACAATCCGTCATTTTCAAACGGGCTTTCGCTCTGCAAACGCTGTTGCTCAACGGTCACTTCATGCATTAATGTGGTTATTCGGTGACGCTCTTCTAGCAAACTCTGATTACGCTTTTCTAATACCATAAGCGTCTGCTCATCTTGGAGCTGAGCGCGCCAATGAGAAGTACTCTCAAAGCCATTTTCACGCAAGGTTGCTTGCCACTCACTCTCCATTTTTTGCAGTGTTTGCTGAGCGCTTGCGATGGCCTCCTCAAGCAAGGTGAGGCTGGAGTTAATCCCAGCGAGTTTTGCTTGCAAGTCACTCTCATATTTTTGCGCTTGTTTTAGCACTTCTTCAGCTTGCTTTAAATCACTGTATTGCGCATCCGTTGCTTGTTGTAAATTTTTCCCATCAAGCAATTCATTCAATAGCATCTGGAGGCGACTTTTTTGCTCTACTAATTCAGCATACCGTTGAGCTAGGCTCTCTGCCTCACACTTTATGTCTAGCTCTTGCTGATAATAGCTTTCTAATGATTGATTCATTCGCTCTTGAGACGATAAAGCCTGCTGCAAATTGTCTGCCGCATTACGCCACTCTTTAATGCCATGCTGTGTATTCTTCAAACACTCAAGCAAATTGTCCTTGCTGTAATTTTTTGTCACCTCTAGGGCACACATCTTTGCCCATAATTGAGTGATTATGTCGTGTTGCTTTTGCTGGCCCTCAGCTAACTCGGCCTGAAATGTGTCTAATTTATGTTGTATCAGACTCTGTTCACTCTGATATTGCTGCAAGTTTCTCTGCTGATCGGACTGACGCTCTTTTTCTCTATCAAGCAGTGATTGCAAGTCCTGAACTTGCTGGTTCCAATACTTAATCTCCTCTGCCCCATCACTCATAGCGCGGCATTGAGCTTTTTTCTCTATGACCCAGCTTTGTAATTCAGTCAGATTATCAGGAGCCAACTGCCAACCAAGCACGGCCAGTTTCTCTTCCAGTTTTCGCCATTCATTAGCTTGCTGCTGGGCAAATTTCGCATAACTTTCTGCCATAATTTGCCGCTCACGCACAACTTCCCTTTGTTTGGCTGCCAGCTCTTGCCCCTGATCCTTGATGAGCTCTAGCTCACTTTCGAGCCGCATTAAATCTTCTTCATATTGCGAGTCAGTGTTTTGCCATGCACGTGAAAGGTTGTGCTGATTAGAGCCACACAGAGGACAATCCATATCTGCTGTTAGTGTTTCTCTTAGCTTGGTTAAGGACACCAGCTCACGCTCAGTTTTCACCAGTGCTTGCACATGATTAATATGCTGATTTTTCTCGGCATATTGCTTTCTCTGCTGTTCAAGCTTGATGGACAAGGCCTGCTCTTCTTCATTGAGAGTGTGCAACTGATTTTTTTGGGAATCTAGGTCGTTTCGCTTAGCATAGCTTTCTTGGACTCGCTGCCAGCATTCTTGAGCTTGGTCGCTTAACTGTTGGGTTTGGTGCGCCTTTTCCAGCCAGCTTGCGTAATCCTGCCCTGACATCTTTGCACTGAGTGTTTTCTGACTCTCATGCAACTGAGACGCTAATGCTTTAGAGTCATTATCAAGCTGAATCATACTCTGCTTTAAAGCCTCTAGTTGCCGAGAGACTCTAGCGCCATTTTCCAGCTCTTTATTTAGCTCACTCTCACGTTCAGCCTGATCTGCCTGCAAGAGCTGCAATTGTTCATGCTGATATAGCCATTGGGTTATTTGGCGCTCTACTTCTTCCGGTTGAAACCATACAGACACTTTCTTTTGCCAGTGCTCAGTTTGTAACTGCAACTGTTGCTGCTGCTCTTTTGACTGTAAGATGGATTCCGTAAGCTGCTTTAGCTGAGTGTTTTTTGTTTGCACCTGCAACCTTAAAGGCTCCAACTGTGCATTTAAACTTGTCAACTCATCCAGTTGTGGTTGAATGTGTGTTCGCACTTTTTCATTAAAGGCTGACCAAGCTGCTTGAGCTTGCTGCTCTTTTCGTTGAGCATCCACCAGCTCTTGTTTAGCGTCACGTTCTTGTTGCTGTAATGCTTGATGCGCTTCACTCGTTTTTTGGTAATCGCTCTTCAGCGAGGCACTAGCGGATATTGACTTTTCCAATTGTGCAAAGTCATTTTTCAGTACCTCTGCAAGCTTAGCGTTAGACAAAAGCTCTTTTTGCTCAGCAAATTCACTCTCTGCTAGATCCAGTTCTTTTGCATCTTGGGTGAGTTGAGCTTGCTTTGCATTCAGTTTGAGGGCATGTTCTAGCCAACTGACTTCTTTATGTAATTTCTGTAGCGCTACCGCTAAGGTTTTACTTTCTTGTTGGGCCTGAGTTTCTTGCTCTTGTAGCGCTAAGAAGTCTTCATTGCTGAGCACAGTGCTGGCTGCCAACTCCGATTCTATCTCTGTGATTCGACGTTTTTCTGTTTTGTGGCGCTCAAATACCCACTGAGAAACCTGACCGTAAATTTCAGTTCCCGTTAATTCTTCTAGTAAAGCCGCTCTATCATTAGCAGTGGCATTAAGAAAGGCAGCAAAACCGCCTTGCGCTAACATCATGGACTTTGTAAATCGTCCAAAGTCTAAGCCCGTAATTTCAGCTATTTTGCTGGTTTTTTCATTCAGTTTGGTTGTTAGAATCGTGCCATCATGCAAACAAAGCTCACAACTCATGGGTTGTAGCTTTCCGTCACTTTTACCTCGTGCCCGACGCTGAGCCCAAAAGGCTCGGTAAGCCTTCCCTTTCACCTCAAACTCAACTTCTGCTAAACAATCAGAAGTATGCCGAGTCATCACTTCGTTCTCGCTTGGAGAGACTTTAAGACGCGGGGTTTCGTGATATAAAGCCAAACAAATGGCATCTAATAAGGTTGACTTGCCCGCTCCGGTTGCCCCAACTATGGCAAACACACCCGCACTATGAAATGGCGGTTGTGTAAAATCTATGAGCCATTCTCCTTTTAAGGAATTAAGGTTTTTAAGACGCAGTTTACAGATTTTCATTCGCCCTCTCCTTGGCTTTCTTGTATCTCAATAAGGCAGTTTCGAAACAAGTCCTTCAGTTCTGCTTGCTCTTGCTCGGAAACCGACAAACCTTCTTCAAGAGCCTGATTAAACACCTCAGTCACAGATAGCTCGGCAAGCGTCGATTTATCTTGCCATTGCAGTTGCGTACTGATTTGTTTTTTTTGTCTAATAATACGCAATAATTCGATCGGTTTATCTTTTAAAACATGAGTCAGCTGCTTTTGAATATCGCTTATATAGTCATCTGTTTTCACCGTCACTTCTAACCAAAGCACACCTGACCCTGGTACCTCTAGGCTGGCAATTTGATCTGTCAGTTCAGCAATAGAGCCTGTTAAGCTCGCCATTTTTTGAAATACAGGTACATTTATAAGCTTAATGGCGTCATCTCGGTCTGTTAATAAGTCTAACTGAGTGTCTTGCTCATGATGGCCATTATTCTTCTTCATTAACTGGTCAGTATTCAGAATGACAACCGACTTATTACGTCCCAACTCGTCAAAGCTCAAAGGGATTGGTGATCCACTGTAGCGAATTCGGCCATCGCGACCCATTGACTGAGGTCTGTGGATATGCCCCAAGGCAAGGTAATCAAAATTCGGAAAGACCTGGGTGGGTAACGCCTCAAGGGTTCCAACATACAAGTCTCGGACAGATTCACTTAACTGCCCGCCTAAAGCCGTAAGATGTCCTGTTCCTATTATGGGCAAGGGCCGTTCTAAGAGAGCATTCTGGCTCTGAGCTAGACAATAAATTTTTTGATAAAAATCTGCTATCGCGTTGAGAAACGCCTGTTTCTTGTCCTTTTCTGATTGCCCAACCTTACTTCCTAAAATGTCTTTTGGTCGCAAATAAGGTACGGCACATAACCAAGCATGTTGCTTACCCGCACTGTTTTTTAATGGAATGAGATGTGCTTCTAGCTCTTGCCAGTTCACTTGAGTGATCACATGAGTATTGAGATAGCCCAATAAACTTTTTGACTCATTCAACATACTCACTGAGTCATGATTTCCTGCAAGAACAACTAACTGGCATTGACGCGCTTTCATGTCTAGTACCAACTGATGGTACATTTCCCGGGCATAGCTTGGCGGCGAGCCGGTATCAAAAACGTCTCCGGCGACAAGCACCACATCAACGTGGTGCTCTTCAACTGTTGCGAGGAGCCAATTAAGAAAAGCCCTATGCTCTTCTCGCCGACTCTTCCCCATGAAGTGCTGACCTAAATGCCAGTCAGAAGTATGTAGGATTTTCATTCATTCTCGTGATGATTAGCTAATAAAGTGAAGCTGGGATGCTCTGATACGCTGCGACCTTAACCAAGAAGTTAATGCTTGGTACGTATGATCACGCCCATGATACAGAACACAGAGATCCGTTATAGTGTTTCTTGCTATAAACTCGGAAAGCTTTTCTGACAGATCTGCCTGTGCCGAGAAATCGGCGTCAGATACCAGAGTATGGACGAATACGGTTGAGCAATTCTGTGACTGTAAGGCTTCATGCCAATAACCATCAAAAATGCGATTATCAGAAGCCAATAGAAGCACCACTGCCTTATCATCGAGCCCCCATTCATGGAGCAATCTGCCTTTTCTTTTGCCGAAAGTAGAGCTGATATACAGTTCTTGTGACGCTAACCCAGCAGCGTAAGCGCTTTGTAATGGAGGCGGAACTCCCTCAAGCGACACCACCACTTGTAGTGTTTCCCCGGGGGGATTAACAGCCATCACCTCTATATCATGGTCTTCTAGCTTAATAATCAGCTTATCGCCAAAACCATCATCACTTGGCCCAAACAAGGTTAATAAACAATGACTGCTATCCAGCTGGCTTTGAGATTGTAGAGCAAATTTCTGTGCCGGGGCAGGGCTTTTATAAGTTAAGCAGTAAGAACGTTCGACTTTAGTTTGGCAAGCATAAAGCCATTGTTGTGTGTCAATATCAAATAATCGACATGCCCCACAAGCCCCTGCTCGACAACCATGAGATATAGGCTCAGACTGGGACAATAAAGCATCTAGAAGAATGTCATCAGCATGAATAGAGAACAGCCTATCATCTATCTCTACACAAAACACTTCTTCATTTGATGACATCAAAGCCCCTCATTCTACTGCTCATTACTCTGTTGCTGGTGTTTCCCTCGCCAATGATTCTAATAAAGCGCACAATAAGCGCCAAAAGTCAGCGACGGACTCAATATCCATTCTTTCAGAAGGGGAATGTGCGCCGCGAATATTAGGACCGAACGAGACCATTTCCATCTGTGGATGTTTGCCCCCTATAATGCCACATTCTAATCCTGCATGAATCACTTTAACCTTCGCTTCTTGCCCCATTTCTTTAACATGCGTTGCTAAGAAGTGTTTCAATAGACCCGCATTAGGATCTGGGCGCCAACCAGGATAGGCATTATCAAAACTGACCTTTGCCCCCAGTTGAGAAAAAGCCGAATCGAGCAACCAGGCTTGATGATTAATGGCACTATCAATTAAGGAACGAACCAGATAGCAGGCACTGAACTGTAAAGCTTTCTCATGTTGAGCAGCCGTCATTCTCATGACCCCAAAGTTACAAGAGGTTTCTGTCACCCCTGGCAACGCAGAACTCATACGGTGCACCCCATGAGGACTAACATGCAAGCTACTAATCAACGCCAGAGTATCCGCACTCGACAGTTTCAAGCTAGCATCAACTTGTTCAAGTTCAATACGAATCGACTCTTCTATACCGGAATACTCTAGCTCAACATCGCACAGGTATTGAGCCACTATTTGCTCTACTTGTTTGAAAATAGAACCAGGAATGATAATGGTAGCGTAGGCTTCTCTAGCGATAGCATTACGTAAGGTACCACCAGACAGATCGGACAATTGAAATGACAGGCGTTGCTGCAATAATTTTAAAAGGCGAACCAACAGCACATTAGCACTACCACGACCTTTGTGTATATCTAAGCCTGAATGCCCACCACTTAGACCCGACACTCTCAGCTTCAGCGCGTATTCTTGAGCGCCTATAGAGTGCGCTTCAAAATGCTTCTCTACATTTATATCAACACCACCGGCGCAGCCAATGTATACATCTCCTCGATCTTCTGAATCGAGATTAAGTAAATATCGCCCTTTCAACACGCCCTCTTCTAATTGCAGAGCCCCTCTAAGACTGGTTTCTTCTTCAATGGTAAAAAGTGCTTCTATGGGCCCATGGCAGAGTTCTTGGCTTTCCAAGACGGCCATAGCCGCCGCCACTCCTATGCCATTATCCGCGCCTAAGGTTGTTTGCTTAGCCCACAACCAACCGCCTTTTATGTGGGTTTCTATTGGATCTTGAATAAAGTCGTGTGTTGACTCAGGCTCTTTTTGCGCCACCATATCAAGGTGCCCTTGCAATACAATTCCAGGGCTCAATTCCATACCCTCGGTTGCTGGCTTATAAATAATAATGTTACCAACAGAATCAATATGATGAGTTAACCCTAACGATTGCGACCAAATCACCAAGTAGTCTCGAATCGCTTTCTCATGAAAAGATGGCCGAGGAGTATTACACAGGGTTTGAAAGTGCTGCCATATAGCACGAGGTTGGAGGTTAAGCAGGTGTGCATTAGTCATAAATAACTCCTAAATGAGAACTGATCAACACGTTAGTCAATTCTCAAAGAACGAGCAATCGAATTATAAACTAGTGCTATAGAAAATTTACATAAACCTATTTAAGAGCATTTTTATAAGACACTTCGAAGGGTAAGTTGAGTCTTTTTAACTGGGCGAGTGCAACACTACCAAGCACCCCTTTGGGCGCGGCTTCCAGCACTACAAACCAATAATTAGCCATCATATTTTCAGCAAAAATGTGTGCTGTATTGGCATCGACACCCACCTTGATAAAGCGTTGCTCCATGCCTTCCATGACGACAGACATCTGTTGTTGATGAAAGCCTCCTTTGGACAAACTATCAAACAACACCAGCTGGGAAAATTCCGTAAACTGATCATAAAATTCAAACAGCACTTGCGCCATTTGAATTAAATATTCAACTGGTGAATCGCATTCTTGTTGATTTTGAGTTGCAGTTCTTAGCGCTATATCCATTTCATCGAAAAAGATATCTTTTACCAAAGACAGTTTATCAGGAAAGTGAGCAAATAAGGTTCCGACTGCAACATCTGCTTGCTGAGTAATGTATCTCGTGCTGGTTGCTTCAATCCCTTGCTGTAAGAAAGCTACTTTAGCTACTTTTTTAAGACGTTGTCGTGTAGAAGCTTTTTTTTGCTTGCGATCACCCATCCAAGGCTCCATTGAGTTTTTACTGAGTGTACCTTGCTTAAATACTAGGGAGAAGCATCTGGCAAAAATGATGTGACTAAGGTATCGCTACAAGTCTTTCTGCTAAATCGGACATAAAGTTTTCAATACGCTCAGCATTCATCCCAAAATCGCCTCCCCAGCCAACACGGGAGCTAGAGCGCATATCTACTCGAGTTTCGGATTTGATCTTAATAACACGAATAATCACATCATCACGGAACGCAAAAACAGGGGTTTGGGCCGTCGCTTCAAGTACACCAACACTATCATAGCGAGAAACCAGCTCCCAACCCCTCTCTTCTACTAGGCTGACAACTTGTGCGAAAACGGTTTGAACATCATGATGGGATATAACAGGTTGAATTTCTGGATAGTTCTCTTCTTGGATTGAAGCCCACTCTTCGTTATAAGACAAACTATTATCACTCGATTTACGAACAGAGCTAATATTCAAGTATGCTGGAGGGAGCATGGTATCCGTGGTGATATCATTAATCTTAGGATAGCTTATTTTTTCTAGATAATAGCTAAGCCAAAAGCCACTATAAATTGCGGAGGAAACAAACACTAAAATGAAGAAACGATTGCATCCCTTTGAGCATTTTTTATAACAAAGCAACATAGAAACTAGTGCAAGAGCCGCTAAAACAGAAGAAGAGAAGACACTCCACTTTAGCAAGTAAAATCCGGTTAACGGTTGAAACACACCCACTCTTACACCGGCGATAGATATGAAGGCAATACAACCAACTACGATTAGCAATACATACAAAAGTGGTGAGATATAACGACTCATATAAAACTCATATACCCAAAAACAACATTTCCACCTTAACTTGCCTTTTATAAAACAAACAGAAGAAACTTAAAGATTTTGCTATGATTCCTTTGTTTTTGCATAGTTTGCGTAATAACCTGCAGTAATAATGCCAATAAAGTGTTATTTTTAACTTAATTCAACTCTTTTTAAGTTAAGTACGAAGCAACAAATTTGCCTTACCGTCCGAAAAGAACTGCACTGCTTGCTTTTTTTTCCGACCCAACAAAATAGGACCATTGTCCATAAATAAAAAAGCCTTCCAACAACGTTGGAACACTCCCCATGTGGTCTCAAAGACCTGCTCATTATGGTTGCAAAAGTAGACTTTCGTGTCTTCATTCCAGTGAACCAAATGATCCAAACACTCTTGCGGCAATGCCTCATCTTCGCTGTCCCAAGCCTGCTCCCAGTTTACTACAGCTTGTGTTGCAGCCTCATTAGCAGGCCAATCATTCTCCGTAAGGTGATCTGGATGGATTTGCTCATTACTTACGTAGTCGCGCCATACATTGGCTGCATTAGAATCTGCTAGCCACTTAATTTGCTGTAGGTCTGCCGCCGATACTTGCGGATCTTGGCGCTTAAAAACCCAATATTTATTAAAATTTTCTAATGCCTGATACATGACACTCACTCGTGAAAAAAACTAATCTATTATGTGAAAAAGCTTCGTTTGTCATCCACATCCTTTATCCCTAAAATTCATTTTGTTGTAATAAAACAACATTTTCACAAATTTAAGAGGTATACATTATGGATTCTCAGCAACAATACGAAGCACTGCTTGAAAAATGGGGCTACGCAGACAACAGCCCTCAGGCTCGACACAAAAGAGCACTAAAAGCACAGCGCAAGCAAGCGATCAAAGCATTCATCGCAAGCAAAACCGCGCTTACACTTAAAGCTTTCCGCAAAATTTCAGTCCAACCACAAGGGTTGAAACAGAGTGCCCACTAAGGGTTTACTCTGACAACAAAATTATACCCGAAAATACACTTCAAAAGGGGAGTAAAAAAATAATCCCTCCCTTCCTTTCTTTATTCATATAACGTTATCATTCTTTAAACTCTTAATCTGAATAGAGACGACATGAAATTTTCTTACCAAGCCATAATTTTTGATTGCGATGGTGTCATAGTGGACACTGAAAACATCTCTAATCAAATCATGCAAGACATGCTCAAAGAGCTGGGACTTGAAGTCGAGACTAAAGTCATTCATGAAAAATTCAGCGGCTTTACAACTGAGAGCAATTTAAAAACCGCTGCCACACTATTAGAACGCCCCTTGCCTGATAGTTTTTTGCAAGTTTATAAACAGCGCTTTAAAGAAACCATTGATAGAGAACTTAAGCCTATTGAAGGTGTCACCAGGGTGCTGGAAAAAATCCGCAAGCCAATTGCAATGGCAACCAATGCAAATCGCCAAGAGATGAACGAAAAGCTCGCTAAAATAGGACTAACCGAGCGCTTTAGCACTCGATTTTGTGTAGAGGATGTTGCCAAAGGTAAACCGGCTCCAGACCTCTATCTTCGCGCCGCACAGGAATTAAAGATATCTGCGCAAAGCTGCCTGGTGATTGAAGACTCATTGGCCGGCATTAAAGCCGGTGCAGGAGCTGGCATGACAGTTTTAGCTTATAGCGCCACCATGGACAGCAAAGCCCAAAAAGAAGCAGGTGCAACCGCATGTTTTGAAACCATGTCAGAGCTTGAGACTCTGCTGGATTTGCATTAAGTTGAGTGGCCCCATGAGCATATTTACCTGGTCATGGGTGCCTAGTACTTTCAACTTAACCTATGATAAGCCGCACAGCTAATATACTAATAATCACTAGATAGACTCTAACTGCTTGAGTAAACTTTTAGGAATGGCTTTAATCGTTAAAGTCCCTGTGAGTTTATCGAACACCACCCCCTCCCCTAGTAAGTCACTGTCAAAACTTAAGGTAATTGCTCGGCTGCTACCAGAGTAACGCGTCAATTTCTTTAAAGCGGCCTTTTCTACAAATACTTCCTTATCTATAGCAAAGCTCTCTGATTCAGCTATCTCAAGGAACTTATTCGCTTGCTCTACTGAAAATCGTTCCTCAACTTGTGAGGCAATTTCCTTAAGCTCAACCGGCTCCCTTTCTTCTGCTTTAGATTGGCAGTGCTCAGAAATGGCTTTTTTGAACTCATTTGCTTGCTTAGTAGGCATTGACTCAGCCTGACAAAATGCTGAGGTAAGCTCCACTAACTTGCGAGTTTCCTTCGCCGCCACAACAGGCTCATCACAGCCAATGAATTGCGTAAAATATTCACTTTCTTGCTTCGGCGCTCGACCAAACCTAAACGAAATATAGCGCCCTTCGTCCTCGTCCTGCCATGCTGACAGGTTGATTCTGAGCGCCATATGAAGCTTATCCATTTCTATTTGCTCAACCTCAGAGAAACTCAAATCTTCCGCCAGACCGATTCCTTGTTTGCGCTTTAACAATACAATGTACAAAAATTGCGTATCATGCAATTCATAATGACTAAACCACAAAAGCCCACCTTGGGCCTCTTCTACCGGTTCAAGGTGTCGCAAATATTCCGCCGCACACTCTTTTGAAAAACTAAGAAAATCTGTAAATTTACTCTCTACAAAATATTTATTTAGCAAGCTAGGAAGCTGGCTACCTTCCTCACTTCCATGCGGGTTTGAAAAGCGGCCTGTGTTCATACCCGAACGATTGAAGAGATCAATCACCTTACTCGCCAGTGCCTCAGCTTGCATGTCAACTTTGTTTTCACTCGGACGAGCAATGAGTATAGCTTTGCGCTCCCCTTCATGTTTTTGAATTTCATGCACAATTAACTTGTTGATGGACACTCATAACCCCTTATGTATAGAATGATTGTTTAGAACCTTTTCAACACCAGCTTGCTTGCCGACAAAAATGCCACTTTTATAACTTATGATGAAATCAAAGCCTACCAAAAAAGAAAAACGCGAAGAGCTTAACTCTCAGGTAGAACAATTTCTAAAACAACATGGCGAAATTCATCAAGTACCAATGGGTGAATCAGGTTTAGTTGATGGCAAGTATAACACGGCCAGCTCCTTGTTTAGTGAGCCAAAAAAAACAAGAACTTCTTTAAACCATGTGATCAGCGCTATCCACGAACGAAAGTCGTCTACTAGCCAAACAACCTCCGCAAGCAAAGTGAAACCTCGTCGGAAAAAAAAGGTCATTTATGATGACTTTGGTGATCCGCTACGTTGGGAGTGGGTGGAAGAATAAGCCCTCTTAAAACTTTCTTAATTTGCAATAATTCTCTTAAGGCTGTATATTTTTCAATCGTTATAAAGTAACAAGAACATTATTAGGCTTCGATTTACATTAAGTTACAAAAAAGGCCATTTATTCAGCTTTCTATAGTGATATGAAATGGCAGTACATTTGTAAATATCTTAAAATCAAAGAAAGAGATTTGGTGGAGACTCAGTCATGAGCATCTTAAAGAAAACAATGGGCATTGCGAGCATATTGCTAACTTTTGGTGGGGTTGTTCACGCCGAAAGCTTATACAGCATGAATGTTCAAGCACGCCTAGTGGATTCTGATGGTGATGGTGTTATTGATGCTCGAGATCGTTGCTCTAATACAGAAATAGGTGCCGCAGTTGATAACTATGGCTGCCCTAATACCTCTTCAAAGCTTTTGTCAGTAGAATTAAAGATTCTGTTTGACTCCGGTGAAGCAGTAGTCAAGCCTAATTTTTACCCTGAACTCAAAAAATTAGCCACTTTCCTTACAGAAAACCCAAGTACTTCTGTGGTGATTGAAGGCCACACTGATGATGTAGGTAGTGTCGAAAGTAACCAACAACTATCTCAACTTAGAGCCAATGCAATAGCTAATGTATTAGTTGATAGTTTTCGTATTCGCCAAAGCAGAGTAAAAGGTATTGGTTACGGTGAGAGCCGCCCTATTGAGAACAACGACACTGAGGCTGGCCGTGAGAAAAACCGTAGAGTAGTTGCAGAAGTATTTGCAAGACAACATGCAGAGCAAAAGCGCTGGACCATTTATAGCGTTGACGATACCAGTAGCACAGCATTGAATGGCTTAAATTACTAACGCTTTCTAAGTTTAAGCCTATTACCTACCACATGAAATCCGCAAGACCCTTTTCAACCTTTCATTATTTTTTTACTTTATTGGTAATACTAACTGTAGCTGCTATATCTGCCTCTGCCGCTTATAACATTAGTCAGAAGGCACCTGAAACCCTAAGTATTCATTACGTAAAAATTTCAGAAAAGCTTACTAACCTTCAAATACTGTCTAATGAGCTTAAACAAGAGTTAGATCAACTAATACATCAAAAAGAGCACTTTGATAATCACAAATTATTCACCGTAATAAGCAAGATCAAAAACACTCTCCCTGAACTTTCTCGAGATATCAGTGCCTCCCCCCTTAACTCAAAACTAAAATCAAAATTATCTGCCTCTGCTAGAATGAGCCAAGACTTATCTGAAGACACACTATTAGAGCTTGAAGCTGAAAAACCTCGAGGCTACTATTGCCAAATTATTGAAATGAACCTACGTAAATTAGACCCTGAACTCACGTGGTTAGTGAGTACCACCAGTACAGAGCTGAGCAACGCATTACACTTGACCAACACAAACCATAAACAGCTTATCAAACACACTTGGCTATATTTCACTCTAACATTCATTCTAGTAACTGGATTAATCATCTGTATTGCTGTGTTATACATAAAAAATCGCCTACTCAACCAACACTCAATACTAGAATATCGAGCAAAAACACTAAATTTTGCTCACTTTGAAAAGCTAGTTAACCAGCAACTCGTTCGAAATAAAACACACTTCGCACTAATATTAGTACAGGTAAAGCCTAGACAAGGGTCTTTACGACGCAGGGAAAGCTGGAGGCTTATACAGGAATCAGCTCGCTTAGTCGACACCTTCACTCAGGGGGCAGACATAATTTCAGCACATGCTGCCAACGAGCTATGTGTGTTTAAAAGCGTCAATGACAAGGGTGAAGCATTTAGCTTTTGTGAAGAGCTGAGATATAAACTAACCGACTACTCTCTGAATGTCTCGAATAGCCAATATGGGGTCGAGGCCACCATTGGCTTTGACGTGCATGAACCTGATCATACAGCCCAATTTACGGATCTATTTGATCATGCTGAAGCAGCGTTAGAGCTAGCGATTCAATCTGGAGGCAATCAAAGCCGACTATATAACGACAATCTAGCTCTTTAAGTAGACGCTTGCCAATTTTTAAATTGCCATCCTTTACGATATACATTGTTTCTTAAAATTTTGCCCCTACATACTTTCTAAGTCGAAGTCTAATGCAACGGAGAGAGAAACTATGACTATTGAATACCTGCATGCCATGATACGCACATCTAAGCCAGAAGAGAGCCACGATTTTTACACTCAAGGCTTAGGCTTAATCAAAACTCGCCAAATGGACAGTGAAAAGGGACGCTTCTCTTTAATCTACTACGCGGCCAAAAAAGGCGCCCCAGAAGTTGAGCTCACCCACAACTGGGATGATAGAGAATACACTAATGGCGACCAATTTGGACACCTAGCTTTTCAGGTGGAAGACATTTATAAAGCATGCGAAACATTACAATCTTTAGGAGTCACCATACTACGCCCACCTCGTGATGGCCACATGGCATTCATTAAAGACCCAAATGGCATTTCTATTGAGCTGTTACAGAAAGGCAAACGCTTAGCACCTCAGGAGCCTTGGCTTTCAATGGAAAACACGGGGAGCTGGTAAAATAAAGAATGGGCTAGTTTACTAGCCCATTCTTTATAAAGTTAAGACATTCAACCTAACTGAATTAACTTTTAAAGTTTGCTAAATTCTCAAAAGCGGCGTTAAAGTACAATTCATAACCACTTTGTTCCACATAACCTAAATGAGGGCTGGCTAACACATTCGGTAAACCCAGC
Source organism: Marinomonas epiphytica (assembly GCF_054780655.1). Taxonomy (NCBI): domain Bacteria; kingdom Pseudomonadati; phylum Pseudomonadota; class Gammaproteobacteria; order Oceanospirillales; family Oceanospirillaceae; genus Marinomonas; species Marinomonas epiphytica. The sequence goes on along the minus strand of NZ_BAAGVX010000003.1, from coordinate 24,488 downwards.
AAGGCATCTTCACTCACATCTATTAGCGGCTCCTTGCTATAGACATCAAGAGCAGCGAATTTCTTTGGGTTAGATCGCATTTCATCTAATAAAGCGCCCGCTTCAATAAGCTCCGCGCGGCTGGTATTGACCAATATAGAACCTTCTTTCATGACTTTTAAGTCATCAGCTCTAACACAATATTTTGTCGTGTCATTTAAGCGAAGGTGTAGAGTTACAATATCTGATCGGGAGAAAAACTCGTATTTGGATTCGGCCACTTGATGGCCATGAGATACAGCTAAAGCTCTTGAAGGCTCGCGCCCCCAAACCAACACTTTCATATCAAAGGCTAAGGCATATCTGGCTATTCTTTGCCCTATTTTACCGTACCCCCAAATCCCTAAAGTCTTCCCTTGTAATTTAGAGCCTAAACCTAAACTGCCATTTTGCTGCCATTGCCCTTTCTGAAAATGTGATACGTAAGCCGTTAAATGCCTTGAAGCGGCCATAATTAAAGTCCAGCAGAGTTCTGCAGGCGCGACGGGTGAGCCCACCCCTTCAAGAACCTCAACATTATATTGATTACATAGATCAACACTAATATGGTTACTCACTTTGCCTGTTTGACTGATCACTTTTAAATTCGGTAGATTTGCTAATAGGTTTTCGGTAATAACCGTTCTCTCCCTAATAAGCACAAGTGCATCATAAGTTTTTAACCTAATAATAAGCTCAGGTTCTGATAGAGCCTCATTCAAAACATCAACTTGATGACCTGAAAGTAACTTAAAGCACTCAAGATCTCTCACAACGTCTTGGTAATCGTCTAATACTGCTATTTTCATGAAAGCCTCTTAGTTATTATCATTTTTACTCAATATAAATTGATCAAAACTCACCTCTGGCAGAGGCTTACTAAAAAAGTAACCTTGAAATGTTGATACGCCCAGACCATCTAGAAAATCTAGTTGCACTTTGTTTTCTACCCCTTCAGCCACAACCTTAATAGAAAAGTTATTAGCCAGATCTATAATAGATTTGACCATGATTTTTGCTTGGGCATTTTCATAGCTATCCATCACAAAAGACTTATCTATTTTAAGCTCATCAATAGGAAATCGGTGCAAATAACTTAAAGAGGAGTAACCTGTACCAAAATCATCTAATGAAACTTTTACTCCCTTCTCCTTTAACTGAGCCAATTTTTGAGTAGCGTCTGTTAGATCATGAATTAAGACTGACTCAGTGACTTCCACCACTAGCTTGCTGGGATCAATTCCATAACGATTGACAATATCTAGAAATGTTTCTGCAAAACCACTTTGCCAAAGTTGTTTAGCACTAAGGTTAATCGATACTTGAATGTCTTTAGTGGTAGGAGAAGCCTGAAGTGTTTTTAATTTCTGGCAACTGGCATGCAAAACTTGATAACCAATATCAACAATCAAATTGCTTTCCTCCGCCTCTGATATAAAGTCACCAGGAAAGAGAAGGCCACGCTCTGGGTGTTGCCACCTTACAAGGGCTTCGGCCCCTAACACTTGGCCATATTTATTCACTTTAGGCTGAAAAAACACACAAAAATCTTGCTGACTAACAGATTTTTTTAAATCTTTAATAATTTGTCCTGAACGAGTTAGATCATTTTGCTCGTTAAGACCAAAAATTTGGGACTGATGCCCTCCTTTCATTTTAGATCGGTACATAGCAATATCTGCTAACTGCAATAAATAGCTTGTGGAAACTTGCTGATGCTGAAATACAATCCCGCCAACACTCATTGATATATCGTATTGGATATGCGAATGATCTACGGAATCATTTGAGAGAATATATGTTTTACAAATCTCATCAATTAGCTTTTCAGCAAAATGTCGAGTTTTATGAAGGGCTGACTCTTCATTTGAATCCACACAGGGGTTATAAATCACAAATTCATCTCCCCCAAAACGAGCTAAAGTGTCGTTTTTATGAACACTAGTGTTTAAACGTTGAGCGACTTTCTTTATAAGTTGATCACCAACATGATGTCCATAGCTATCATTTAGTAATTTAAAACGATCCAAATCCAAAAATAAAATCGCACTAAAGCAACTGGCTCCCCACTCTACCTCAAATTGCGTTTTTAAATGTTTCTCGAAGTGAGTGCGATTATATAAGCCAGTCAGTTGATCATAATATGCCAGTTTCTCAATAGCCTTCTTATTTTGTTTAAGCTCTGTGATATCTTGAACAATCCCAACTACCCACAATGGGTTTCCTTCAATATCGTATTCCGCTATGCGACCTCTATCCCAAAGCCATACTAGCTTACCATCCGGCCGAGTAATTCTAAACTCGATATTATATGGGATATTTTTCCCCACAAGATCACCAATGGCTTTTTGAACATATTCTCTGTCTTCAGGGTATATACAATTCTCGAACTCAATGAAGGTTTGATCACTTTTAGCAACACCGGATATCTTCTCCCACCAATGATTATGTAAAACCTCATTGGTATTGACATTCCACTCCCACAGCCCCTCTTGTGAAACATCTAAAACATGAGCTAAGCGATTACGATCCTTACTAGCCTCTTCTTTTAAACGCACCAATTCAGATACATCTTTTGCGAAGATCATTAGCTTTTTATTACCATTCACATCATAAAAAGGCAGTTTAATTGAGCTGTACTGCCGTTCTTTTTGACTTTTTACATCGTATGCGGTTTCTTGATCCTCAACCTTCTGCATGTGGGACAATACTTGCAAAGCACTTTGATGAAAGTAATTGGAGGTTTTATCGTCACCTGTTAACTCATAGTCATATCGACCAATCAGTTTAGGCAAAGAGGTTTCATAAATACTGAGCAAGGTGTGATTAGCATAAGTAAATTTAGCTTGGTGGTCTTTGACTAATACCACGTCAGAGTGTGAGTCTAATAGGCTTTTGAAAATGGTAAGGTGCTTGCTGAAATAGCGGTGTACTAGAACCAATAAAAAACTGGAATAAAGGGCTAAAGAAATAAGAAAAGATAGCCAAATATTAAGATTAGACTGAAGGTAATAAAAACAAACACAAGCTAACAACAAAGCAGGAGCAACCCGCTTAACTAAATCAAATACTTTATAACCCGTAATAGATGGCATAATGAATCCTTATTAATACCGACTAAATACCTTCCTATAATCAAATACATGAGTAAGGAGATATATTATTGATACTGTACAATACGGTTTTTTCCAGCCCCTTTAGCTTTATACAAAGCTTCGTCCGATTGCTTAAGAAGCTCACTAACGCCATTGTCACTTGGGTGTTTGTAAAAAGTAAATCCAACACTGATCGTATAATTCAACATTAAATCCATATGCTTTATTTGAGACTCTTCTGATAAGGCTCTAATTTTATCAAACACCTCGGTACATTCTTTTATACTATTGCTTGGCAATACAACGGCAAACTCTTCCCCACCAATGCGTCCTGACAAATCAGCCTTAGTAAGGGTTTGTCGCAATACATTAGAAAAATCCATCAATACTTCATCTCCTGCCGCATGCCCATAAGTATCATTAATCTTTTTAAAATCATCAAGATCAATAATAGCAACACCAAGCTGATCGTGGACAGAGTTAGCTCGTCTTAGCGCTTTTGAAAACTCGGTAAAAAAAGCATTGCGTGACAATAGCCCCGTAAGACCATCATAGCTCGCTAGAAAACGCTGTTCTTTTTCGAGTTGATCAATACGTATAATCAAGCCCAAAAAGCCCCAGCTGACAATTGGACAAACAATAATAGGAGTAATGATAGACAACACAATATTGTCTTGATTAACAGAAGAGCCAACTACCCACTTACTAACATAGGTTACCAGTAAGGAGGCAAAAATAGATACAAAGGTTAGCAATAGGGTCGTATTAAAGCGCCCGTATTTGATAACTAGATTTCTCATAATGAACAAATAATCCCTAATATAAAGTCTTCGCCATAAGAAACACATAGTAATTGTATGACAGTTAAACATGATGGGCTAGAAATTCCTAGCTACTGAATTACAAAGAGTCTTGGTAGTTTACTTTCAGACTTTTCGAGCTCTCAATTGATTTACAAACAATGAGATTATGATGATTACAATACCCAGAAATTGATGTAACTCGAGATTCTCTCCCACCAGAACAATGCCCAAAATAACTGCCGTAACTGGGTTCAACAAGGAGATCAAACCGAAGGTTGCTGCTCCTAACAGCCTAATGGCTTTCACAAATAACCAATAAGCCAGTGTTGTATTCAATACAACTATCCAAAACAACCCAGGTAACATATCAACTGTTGGTAGAATTGGAGGGCCGGTAAACCACCAAACAATGGGAACTAATAATGCACCGCCAATTATTAACTGCCAAGCAGCGACACCAGCCACATCTGAAATAACCCAACGTTGCATATTCAAACTTGAGATCGCAACCATGAGTGTCGCTAAGAGCGCTGCCGCCACTCCTATCATATCAACATCGCTATTAGGCCTAAGCAATATCATCACGCCAACTAATCCCAACGCTGCGCTGATAAGGGATTGCCTGCTTGGCGTAATTTTCGTAACTAACCACTGAATTAATACTATTTGCAAAGGCAAAGTCGCTCCTAACGTTCCAACCACGGCTCCTGGTAAACGATAAGCTGCAACCAATAACAAGACAAAAAATATGGCTATATTCATTACCCCTAGTTGTAATAATTTATGAAATGCCAGACTGGGTGAGCGCCTTACTATTAATAAAAGCAATAAACCTGCCGGTAGTGCACGCCATACGGCTAACCAGTAAGGAGACATATCTTGTAAGTACAAAGCAATTGCTGCATATGTACTGCCCCATAAGACTGGGACTATCATGGCCAACCAAAACATCATCACCCTCACTTTTATCTTTTTGAAAAGATATTTTTAAAAAAGTAATTGTACAACAACTACCTGATAAAGTATCTTTTAAAAAAGATACTTTATTATAGTTTGGGCACTCCTATGAAAGATCACGTTGATAAGATATTAACCCAATGGAAAAAACATAAACCTGAACTGAATTGCTCTCCTATGGGAGTGATGGGACGGGTTGAACGCATGGGAAAATTCATCGCACCTAATATAGATAACACCATCAACCAGTTTGGTTTAACACGAATTGAATTTGATATTCTAGCGACACTAAGACGCTCAGATAGTAGCCTCACCCCTACTCAGCTATATCAAGACACCATGCTTTCCTCTGGAACCATGTCGACGCGGCTAGAACACATTGTGAAGAAGGGTTGGATTGAGCGCTCAGCCAGTACTCATGATCGCAGGAGTTGTACCATCACATTAACAACTACAGGACTAGAACTGATAGACAAGGTACTTGCAGAACATGTAGAAAATGAAGCTCGCTTGTTAGCCTGTTTGTCGCAAGCGGAACAAGAGCAATTAGCGCATTTGTTAGGGAAATGGTTAGCGCATTATGAGAGCCAAGATCATATAAATTAGCCTTTTAGCTCCGTTGGTAAAAGACCAAAATTTTGCTTAAAAGCCGAAGTAAAATTACTTGCATGATTATAGCCTGCAATCAAAGCCGCTTCTTGGATACTCACCCCATCGTACCGTAAAGCCTTTCTGGAAGCCTCTAAACGACGATTTCTTAAGAACTGGGACAAACTCATTTTCAAAATATCTCGCGAGTAGCGCTGCAATGTCGCAGCGCTCATTGCTAAGTGCTCACTAATACCATCTAGACTCATATAAAGCACATCGTCACTGCGTAAAAATTCTTCAAATTGCCGTGACCTTCTATCACTGACACGAATCTTGCTCGACTGTCCTTGATTGGTTGCCTCAATCCAGCACGACATTAAAGACATAGCAAATCCTTGCCTTGCCATAGAGCAGTTAAAATCGGTTTGATTGTATTTTAAAAGGTGTTCGGCTTGCTGCCAGAACATATCAGGCAAGGCCCAGTCTTCTAAAGAAAAATGCTTATTGATTTCTTTAATAATCGGCTTTGAGTCCAATTCGTGCTTTTCAAACCAGTCAGGAGGGACGGACAAGTACAAAGCGGAACGTTGTTGGCCTTTATTAACCTTCATACTGCAAAGTTCTGGCTCACTAAAATTCATCAGCTTAGCATGATGGCTTTTACTCATTAGCTTGGTTTTATTCTCTCCAAAACGCATATCCATGGTACTGGAGAATAAAATGGCAATTTTGAAGTTGGGAGAAAGCTCCTCTTCAAAGCTAAAATCACACTCAGCTTTCGCATCGACCATATGAAATGTCATGCCAGAAGGTAAAGACTCAGTAATTACTGTCCCTTTTAATTTATCATTACCTTCTTTTATCTTTACTTTTTCCATATAAGCCCTACTAGCAGCTCACTCTAATTTCCTTGCCTACTTTTGAACAACTTTGCGCGTTTTGCATAAGAAATTGAGTGAATAGCATAAACATGATTGATTCGATGTATGAAATAATACGCCACGAGACTTACAAATGCAATTGATTCTCTTTTGCGTTATTAACCTTATATACAAAATTGTAATTATTTTACACTCTGCCTTAACAACAAAGGTCAACGAAATGAAAAGCTCTGTAAAAGTTAAACAACCTAATTTTGCCAAAAGCAAAATATCCAAGCATGCCACCTATGCAACACTTGCTTTAGCGCTAATTCCGTTTCCAAAAACACTGCTTGCTGCTGAAATCGAAAACAGCACGGCTCTACCTACCCTAACGGTGGAAGGAAACGCTTTGTATGATGCTTCATCTAGTGAAGAGTTAACAGGCTACAATGTTGAAGCAGCAACCGTTGGTACAAAAACCCCTGCGGCACTAAAAGACATTCCACAGTCTATCACTGTCATCACCAATGACTACATTGAAGATCGTGGCGCGGTATACCTTGATGATGTGACAAAAACCACACCAGGCCTAACAACCCTATCAAATGAAAGCGGCCGTTCATCTATCTTTGCCCGTGGGTACGAGTACGATGACCTTTTAATCGATGGTCTATCTGCTCCTGTTGGTAGCCAGCAAGGTACACTTCCTTCGCTAAGTGCCTTTGACCGTATTGAAATTATGCGCGGCCCATCTGGTCTGTTTAGTAGCACCAGTGAAATGGGTGGTATCATGAACTTGGTGCGTAAACGAGGTACTGAAGATACTCAAGCATCCATCAACATTGGTGCTGGCAGCTGGGGTAGATACCAGTTAGGTACCGACGTATCTGGCTCTCTTAATGAAGATGGTAGTGTTCGCGGACGCTTGGTATTAGATCAATCTAATGCTGCGAACCAAATAGAAGACAATGAAAATATTAGTCAGAGTGTTTATGCCACTGTTGAAATCGACTTGGATGATGACACTGAATTATCTGTTGGTGTACTACACCAAACCAAGGATATCGATACCAGTAATGGCTTACCAAGCTACGCTGACGGCACCTTATTAGATCTAGACACTTCTACTTTTTTCGGTGCTGACTGGAATGAGTTTAATGCTGAAAGTACGGACGTCTTTGCTGACTTAACGCATAGATTTGATAACGGTGGTCGTGGTCGTATCGCTGCAAGGGTATCAGATCGAACTTCAGACTTTGACTACGCCTATACAGGCAGTTCTGTAAACTCGGATGACAATATCACCAAATTTTCAGAATATGCCAGCGACATTGATCAGCAAGCAGTAGCTTTTGACGCCAGCTACAGTCAGCCTTTTGAAGCGATGGGCAATGTTAGCGAATTTGTGGTAGGACTTGACTACAAGAAAGAAAAGTCGACCCAAAATTCAAACATTTCCTCCGCGAGTGGCACATGGAATATTTATTCGTTTGACTCTTCTAGCTTAACGAAAGACTTGTTTAGCGTTACACGTACAACGAATTCTGATACTTCTGAACAAGAACAAGCTGTATACGGCAAGCTTACTTTTCGCCCTATTGAAAACCTAGCTTTGATCACGGGCGCACGCGTCAGTAACTACGACCTAGATACAGGAACCGATACGGCTACGGGTTCTCACGTCACACCATACGCAGGTCTTGTATACGACTTAACTGACTCTCATGCGCTTTACGCCAGTTATTCTGAAGTATTCAAACCACAAGATTCTGTTGATGAAAATGGAGATTTTATCGATCCTCGTGAAGGTGAGCAGGTTGAATTTGGTATTAAAGGAAGCTACCTAAACGGCCTACTTAACAGCCGCCTAACAGCTTTCCAATTAACGGATAAAAACCGTGCAGAGCAAGTTGACGGTGAAACCTACTATGAAACGACGGGTGAATACCAAGTACGTGGTTTCGAAGCTGAAATCGCAGGTCAATTTGGCCAGTGGGATACCATCTTGGGCTATACCTACATGCAAACGAAAGTACTATCTGGAAGCACAAGCCGCTACTTCTCGCTTATGCCGGAACACAACTTCTCAGCTTGGTCTAAATATCGCTTTGAAGCACCGGAAGAATCTTTGCTCAACAACATGACAGTTGGCGCTGGTCTGACTGCAGTGAGCGATTTTGCAACATCTGACGGTAGTGTGAAAGGTGCAGGCTATGCCACAGTTGATGCATCTGTTTCTAAACAGATTAATGACAATCTTAAAGTTTCATTTAATATAAACAACTTATTTGACACTAAGTATTATGCACGTGTTGGTGCAACAAGTACCTTCAACTTTTACGGGCCATCTCGTAACTTTATGGCAAATGCCACTTACTCATTCTAAATTGATTCCCTTTATTTAGAAGCAGTAAAGCTTAAGGAGCTGATTCATCAGCTCCTTTTTTTTGCCTACAACATTCTCAAACAGACATCTGCTGTTGCAGTTTTTGGATGATATGTTCACCAATCGGAAATGCACTGGTGGCTGCTGGGGATGGTGCGTTACACACATGTAAGGTGCGAGGGGATTGAGCGAACAAAAAGTCGTGCACCAAACTACCGTCTTTCATAACCGCTTGGGCACGAATGCCCGCTGGATAATCTTCTAAGTCTTCAAGCTCGACCAGATCACAATATTTTCTGACTTGCGAAAGATAGCCTGGCTTATACCAAGAGTTTTTGGTTTCGATCAAACCAGTGCGCCAATATTGAGCAATCAGCTTCCAAAAGCCTGCAAAGCAAATCATATCAAGTATATCTCTTAGGCTAATATTAATGCGTCCATAACCTTCTCGTTTCCAGCCTTGCACGGCGTTTGGCCCTACCGTCACTGAGCCGTCTATCATGCGGGTGAGATGCACCCCTAAAAAAGGTAAATCTGGGTCTGGAATCGGATAAATAAGGTGATTTACAAGCTTATTGTGTTTAGCGGGCAACTTATAATACTCGCCACGAAACGGAATAATTTGAAAGTCTGTGTCTATGCCTAACATCTTAGTTAGACGGTCTGCCATTAAACCACTGCAACTTACTAAATAACGGGCGCACACCACATCATTGTTCAACTTGATGATGACCTGCTCATGACTTTCAGAAAGGTCAATCACCCTGCTGTCTAGCCAAAGCTCGCCACCTGCCTCGACAAACAACTCTGCTAGTTTTTTACAAATATGCTGATAATTGACTATGCTAGTAGAGGGGACAAACAGAGCGCCCAGCCCTTTCACATTCGGTTCACGCTGCTTTAACGCTGGCTGGTCTAACTGTTCAACCTCTAAATTGTTTTGCTGACAACGCTGATAAAGTGCTTGCATGCGCTCAACTTCTTTATCATTGGTTGCGACTAACAGTTTACCGCATTGATCAAACTTGATCTTGTGCTGCTGGCAGAATGCCTTGGTGGCCGCAGCGCCTCGCTGGCAAAAATCCGCTTTCAAGCTGCCCGGAGCATAATACACACCAGCATGTATTACTCCTGAATTATGGCCCGTTTGATGGCGCCCCACATCACTTTCTTTTTCGATAAGTAAAATACGATAATCTGGGTATTGCTGTATTAATTGCCACGCGGTAGACAAACCAACAATACCCGCACCAATAATGGCAATATCGTAATGAGAGGATTTAAGCATAGAGCGTCACTTTGACCTTATGAGTGTGATGAAGTTACGTTAATTTAGCAATGTACCTCTGCTCGGGTTAGCGTGCAAAGTTTTTTATAAACTGCTTTTCGTCTGTTAAGTAGGCTTGCACACAAGACTGACACACGCAGCGCTTGTCTTGTTGCTCCGGTGGCAATAAAGCTAGCAAGGAGGCAGGAATCTCTTGCTTAAAACACCAACACTGCCCTACTACCGAACATTGATTATCTTGTGAACAAAATGGACACAGCACTGCTATCTTCCTTGTGGGGTTAATATTAAGCAAAAAAAATCCCCGCCGAAGCAGGGATTTTATTAGCTATTCATAAGCGTTTATTACAAACAACTTACCAGCCAGTGATTTCTTTAAGGCCAGCACCGATGTCAGCCAAAGAACGTACAGTTTTAACACCTGCGTCTTCTAGTGCTGCAAATTTCTCATCTGCAGTACCTTTACCGCCAGAGATAATTGCACCAGCGTGACCCATACGCTTACCAGCAGGAGCCGTAACACCCGCAATGTAAGATACAACAGGCTTAGTAACGTTTGCTTTGATGTAAGCAGCCGCTTCTTCTTCCGCTGTACCACCGATTTCACCGATCATAACAATCGCTTCAGTCTGTGGATCGTTTTGGAACATTTCCAATACGTCGATGAAGTTAGTACCTGGGATTGGGTCACCACCAATACCGACACAAGTAGATTGACCGAAACCAGCGTCAGTCGTTTGCTTAACGGCTTCATACGTCAAAGTACCAGAACGAGATACGATACCTACTTTACCAGGTAAGTGGATGTGACCTGGCATGATACCGATCTTACATTCACCTGGTGTGATAACACCTGGGCAGTTAGGACCGATTAGACGTACGTCAAGCGCGTCACATGCAACTTTACAGTCAAGCATGTCTAGCGTTGGAACACCTTCAGTGATACAAACGATAAGTTTGATACCAGCATTCGCAGCTTCTAGGATAGAGTCTTTAACGAAAGGAGCTGGAACGTAGATTACAGATGCTTCAGCGCCAGTTTGCTCTACAGCTTCTTTCACTGTATTGAATACAGGAAGACCTAGGTGAGTTTGACCACCTTTACCAGGTGTTACACCGCCAACCATTTTTGTTCCATAAGCAATCGCTTGCTCAGAGTGGAAAGTACCCTGTCCACCAGTGAAACCCTGACAGATTACTTTAGTATCTTTGTTAATTAAGACAGACATTATTATTTGCCCTCCGCAGCTTTAACAACTTGCTCAGCGGCGTCTTTCAAGCTTGCTGCAGCAATAATATCTAGGTCAGATTTCGCAAGAACTTCACGACCTAGTTCAGCATTTGTACCTTCAAGACGAACAACAACAGGTACGTTAACACCTACTTGCTCAACGGCACCGATGATACCTTCTGCGATCATGTCACAACGAACGATACCACCGAAAATGTTAACCAATACGGCTTTAACATTGTCATCAGATAGGATGATTTTGAATGCTTCAGCAACACGTTCTTTGGTTGCACCACCACCTACGTCTAGGAAGTTAGCAGGCTTACCACCGTGGATATTCACGATATCCATTGTACCCATTGCTAGGCCGGCACCGTTTACCATGCAACCTACGTTACCATCTAGTGCTACGTAGTTAAGTTCCCACTGTGCAGCATGTGCTTCACGCTCATCTTCTTGAGATGGATCGTGGAACTCTTGCATTTTTTTCTGACGGTATACAGCGTTGCTGTCGATGTTGATCTTGCCGTCTAGACAGTGAAGGTTACCTTCATCAGTGATAACCAATGGGTTGATTTCTAGAAGGGCGAAATCGTAGTCGTGGAACATTTGCGACAAACCAAGGAAGATCTTAGTGAACTGCTTGATTTGAGCTGGGTTAAGACCCATTTTAAATGCCATTTCACGAGCTTGGTAAGGCTGTGCACCCACTAGAGGATCGATGATCGCTTTGTGGATTAGTTCAGGTGTTTCTTCTGCAACTTTCTCGATTTCAACACCGCCTTCAGTAGACGCCATGAAAACAACTTTGCGAGTAGAACGGTCAACAACGGCACCTAGGTACAATTCGTTGTCGATGTCTGTGCAAGACTCAACTAGGATCTTAGCAACTGGCTGACCATTTTCGTCTGTTTGGTAAGTAACCAAATTCTTACCTAACCAGTTTGCTGCAAATGCAGAAACTTCTTCATAAGAATCAACAAGTTTCACACCGCCCGCTTTACCGCGACCACCTGCGTGAACCTGAGCTTTAACAACCCACTTGTCACCACCAATTTTTTTCGCTGCTTCCACCGCCTCTTCTGGCGTGTCTACTGCGTACCCTGTAGATACTGGCAGGCCGTATTCAGCAAAAAGCTGTTTAGCCTGATATTCATGTAGGTTCATTTGATTCTTCCGCTCATCTTAATGATTGACATAAGCTCTGCCTGTTAAGACAGAAATTGCCGGCTTTAAGTCGGCAAATCTAAATTTTTATTAACGCTTTTTACGGTTTGCAATATGGATAGCGTGGCCATCTACTGCTAACGCTGCTTCGTGTACTGCTTCACTTACTGTTGGGTGAGCAAATACTGTCAAAGCAATGTCTTCTGCTGTAGAACCAAACTCCATCGCAATAACCGCTTGTGCGATCAGGTCGGCTGCATGACCACCGATGATGTGACAACCTAGAATTCGGTCAGTCTCTTCACAAGCAATGATCTTAACAAAACCATCTGTATCGTTAGCAGCCATAGCACGGCCAGACGCAGCGAATGGGAATTTACCCACTTTGTATTTAACGCCTTCCGCTTTAAGTTCCTGCTCGCTCTTACCAACCCAAGCAAGTTCTGGGTGAGTGTAGATAACAGATGGAATACAGTCGTAGTTCATTTGCGCTTTATGGCCAGCGATGATGTCTGCAACCATAACGCCTTCTTCAGACGCTTTGTGCGCAAGCATTGGACCACGAACGATATCACCGATCGCGTAAACACCTGGTACAGAAGTACGGCATTGCTCATCAACGAATACGAAACCACGCTCGTCAAGCTTAACGCCTGAATCGTCAGAGAAACAGCCTTGAGTGAATGGCTTACGGCCAACCGCAACAATCAGTTTGTCGAAAGTTTGCTTCTGCTCTTCACCTTTGGCATCAAGGTAAGTCACTTCAACTTCTTCGCCGTTGATTTGGCTACCTGTTACACGAGCGCCCAAACGTACATCTAGGTGCTGCTTCTTGAAGATTTTCGCAGCTTCTTTAGCAATGTCTTGGTCACAAACACTTAGGAAAGAGTCTTGTGCCTCAAGTACAACCACTTCAGAACCCAAACGTGACCATACAGAACCCAATTCAAGGCCGATTACACCCGCACCGATAACACCAAGACGCTTAGGCACTTCACGGAAGTCCAATGCACCTTCGTTATCAACAATGATGTCGCCAGTACGTGGAGCCGGTGGAATGTTCACTGGCACAGAACCTGTCGCCAAGATCACGTTTTCTGCTTCTAGAACAGTTACTGTTCCGTCATGAGCAGTAAATTCAACTTTTTTGTTGGCAAGAACTTTACCAAAACCTTCAAAGCTTGTTACACCATTTGCTTTGAACAAACCGGTAATACCGCTGGTTAGTTGATCAACGATCTTGTCTTTGCGATCAACCATGGCATTTACATCCATAGCGACTTCACCCACAGAAATACCGTGTACACCGTAAGCTTCTTTAGCGTCGTGGTATTTGTGTGAAGAGTCCAACAAAGCTTTTGATGGGATACAACCAACATTCAAACAAGTACCGCCTAAACGAGCCTTGTTATCTTTGTCTAACCATTTTTCGATACATGCTGTTTTCAGACCCAGCTGAGCAGCACGAATTGCAGCAACATAGCCACCAGGGCCGCCACCGATTACAACAACATCAAATTTATCAGACATAAGAGGTTCCATTTATTTCAGTCAAACCGAGCAGCGCTTTGTGGGCGCTGCTACAGAATCAATTCATACTATAAAGTGGGTATGAATACTCAATTTTCAAGTGCTTAGATTTCAAGCAATAGACGGTGTGGATCTTCCAACAATTCTTTAATCGTAACCAAGAATTGTACCGCTTCTTTACCATCGATCATACGGTGATCGTAAGACAAGGCTAGGTACATCATAGGCTGAATAACCACTTGACCATTAACCGCCATTGGGCGCTCTTGGATTTTGTGCATACCCAAGATAGCTGTTTGTGGTGGGTTAATAATAGGTGTCGACATTAAAGAGCCGAAAGTACCACCATTAGTAATGGTGAAAGTACCACCTTGCATGTCTTCCATGCCCAGCTTACCGTCACGACCACGTAGAGCGAAGTCCATGATAGTTGATTCAATGTCAGCAAGCCCCATAGCTTCAGTGTTGCGCAATACAGGAACCATCAAACCACGGTCTGTAGAAACGGCTACACCGATGTCTTGGTAACCATGGTAAACCATGTCGTTTCCATCGATGGAAGCGTTCACCGCTGGGAAGCGTTTTAGAGCTTCCGTCGCCGCTTTCACAAAGAAAGACATGAAGCCAAGCTTAGTGCCATTATGGGTCTTCATGAACTGATCTTTGTACTTCTTACGGATCTCCATCACAGGCCCCATGTTAACTTCGTTATAAGTCGTTAACATTGCCGCTGTTTGCTGGGCTTCCACTAGGCGCTTAGCAATGGTGGCACGAAGACGGGTCATTGGTACACGCTTCTCAACACGTCCATCTGCACCCAATGCTGGCATGGCAGCCGCTGCAGGAGCAGCTTTAGGCGCTGGAGTTGCAGTAGTTTTAGCTTTGGCTGCTGCTTCAACGTCTTCTTTCGTGATACGACCACCTTTGCCCGTACCTTTCACCTGAGCGGCAGTTAACCCAGCTTCCGCCAAGGCTTTACGCGCAGCAGGGCCAGCCACACCATCTTCATCAGACTCTGTTGCTTCCGCACTAGGTGCTGCTTGTGCAGGCGCAGCAGTTGCACCAGAAGCGCCCACAAGGAACTTAGCTAATACTTCATCGCTTAGCACTGTTTCGCCTTCTGGCTTTAGTACATCGCCGATCACACCATCTGCAGGCGCGACAACTTCAAGTACTACTTTGTCGGTTTCAATATCGACAATGTGCTCATCACGTGCACAGGCTTCACCTGGCTGTTTATGCCAAGCAGCAACCGTACCATCAGCGACAGACTCAGGGAAAGTTGGCGCTTTAATGTCAACCGTCTCGCTCGCTGTAGACGCTGCGGCAGGTGCGGCAGATTCAGCGGCAGGTGCAGCGGCTTCGCCTGCTGCAAATAC
Source organism: Marinomonas epiphytica (assembly GCF_054780655.1). Classification (NCBI taxonomy): domain Bacteria; kingdom Pseudomonadati; phylum Pseudomonadota; class Gammaproteobacteria; order Oceanospirillales; family Oceanospirillaceae; genus Marinomonas; species Marinomonas epiphytica. The sequence continues at coordinate 9,180 of NZ_BAAGVX010000003.1, read as the reverse complement.
AGCCAATACTTCATCACTCAGTACGATGTCGCCTTCGGCTTTTAACACTTCAGACAACACGCCATCGGCTGGAGCAACCACTTCCAAGACAACTTTATCTGTCTCGATGTCAACGATGTGCTCATCACGAGCGCAGGCTTCGCCTGGCTGCTTGTACCAAGTAGCAACGGTACCGTCTGCTACGGATTCTGGAAAAGTAGGTGCTTTAATTTCAATACTCATTTTATACCCTTATCTCTCTGACAGGCTATGGTACTAACCAACAAGTGCGTCGTTGACCAGTGCTTCTTGCTCTTCAACATGGATCGACATATACCCTGCAGCAGGTGCCGCAGAAGAAATACGTCCTGCAAAGCGTATTTTCAACGCTGGATACAGTTCTTCCAATACTCGGTTCATACGATGGCGATTAGAATGCCATGCGCCTTGGTTTTTCGGCTCTTCTTGACACCAAACCAGACTTTCAACATTCGTGTACGGTTTCAACACAGCTTCAAGATCTGCATATGGGAACGGGTACAACTGCTCTAACCGAATAATAGCAACATCGTCTTTATTTAACTCTTCCCGGCGATTGATCAAGTCATAGTAGACCTTACCACTACACAGAACAATTCTCTTAACCTTGTCTGCGGCCACTTTATCAGACGTTTCAGGCAATACCGTTTTAAAGCTGCCTTCTGCCAATTCTTCCAGCGTCGATGTTGCTTGTTTATGACGCAACAAACTCTTAGGCGACATAATAATCAGCGGACGACGCATTGGACGAATCGCCTGACGACGGAGGATATGGAAGATTTGCGATGGTGTCGTTGGAACACACACTTGAATATTGTATTCCGCACACAATTGCATAAAGCGTTCTAAACGTGCTGAAGAATGCTCAGGGCCTTGGCCTTCATAGCCGTGAGGCAACAACATAGTCAGACCACATAGTCGGCCCCATTTATGTTCACCACTGGTAATAAACTGGTCAATTACCACTTGAGCGCCGTTTGCAAAATCACCAAATTGAGCTTCCCAAATCACCAGACCTTTTGGTGATGTAGTCGAATAGCCATATTCAAAGGCTAATACAGCTTCTTCTGACAAATAAGAGTCGTATAAATCTAGCGTTGGCTGTTCTGGAGAAAGGTTTTTCAGTGGGACAAAAGCGCTACCATCTTTTTGGTTATGAATAACGGCATGGCGATGAGAGAAAGTCCCTCGACCTGAATCTTGACCCGTAATTCGAATTGGGTAACCTTGCTCTAGCAATGTCGCGAACGCTAACGTTTCAGCGTACCCCCAGTTCAAAGGCAGAGCCCCTGCTGTCATTTTATCGCGGTCTTGGTAGATTTTCTGAACCTGACGCTGTACTACAACGCCATCAGGGATGTGTGTCAGCTTCTTAGCAACATCCTGAAGGTCCGTTAGCGGATAACTTGTATCACCTGCATCCGTCCATTCAACCCCTAAGTAAGGTTTCCAATCAACAAACGAAGCAGTTTGAGACTCAAGAACAAGGCTCTTGGCAACATGGCGGCCGTTATCTAGGTCTTCACGGTTTTCATTGACCATTTGACTAGACAATTCTGCTGAAACCACTCCTTGCTCAACCAAATACTCAGAGTACAAGGTCCGAGTTGTTTTCAACTTATTGATCACACTGTACATCAACGGTTGAGTACCAGATGGCTCGTCAGTTTCGTTATGACCACGGCGGCGGTAACACACCATATCAATAACAACATCACGACCGAACTCATAACGGTAATCAAGTGCTAGTTGAGTAACAAACAATACCGCTTCAGGATCATCACCATTCACATGGAAGATTGGCGCTTGAATCATCTTAGCAACATCGGTTGCGTATTCAGTAGAGCGAGAATCTTCTTGACGGTTAGTCGTAAAGCCAACTTGGTTGTTAACAACAATATGAACCGTACCACCAGTACGATAAGCGCGTGTTTGAGACATCTGGAATGTCTCCATTACCACACCTTGACCTGCAAAAGCAGCATCACCGTGAATAGAGATAGGCACAACCGTTTTACCTGTTGCATCTTCACGACGGTCTTGACGAGCACGAACAGACCCTTCAACCACTGGAGATACAATTTCCAAGTGAGACGGGTTAAATGCTAAGGCAATGTGAACTTCCCCGCCAGCTGTCATCACATTAGAAGAAAAACCTTGGTGGTATTTTACGTCACCAGAAGTATTGACCAGTTTTTTACCTTCAAACTCGTCAAACAAATCTTTAGGGTTCTTACCTAATGTATTAACCAACACGTTTAAGCGCCCACGGTGAGCCATGCCAATCACAACTTCTTTCGCACCTAGTGCGCCAGAACGTTGAATTAGCTCATTCACCATAGGGATTAAGCTTTCGCCACCTTCAAGACCAAATCGTTTAGCGCCTGGGTAACGGCTGGCCAAATACTTTTCAAGGCCTTCGGCTGCTGTAAGTCTTTCTAATAAGTTTTGACGTGTTTCTTGAGAAAACTCAGGTTTTGAGCGAACAGACTCAACTCGTTGCTGTAGCCAAGCCCTTTCCTGAGTATCTACAATGTGCATAAACTCATAACCAACACTACTACAGTAGGTCTTTTTAAGTTCGTTCACAATTTCACTCAACTTCATGGATTCTTTATTAAAAAACAAAGACCCAGTGCTGAAGCTGGTATCTAGATCAGCGCCAGTCAATTGATGGTAACCAATTTCCAAATCCGCGACTTTCTCACGCTTCTGTAAACCCAAAGGGTCTAGTGAGGCATGCTGATGACCACGTACACGGTACGCGTCGATAAGTTGCAATACACTGATTTGTTTTTGCTCATGATCCGAGCTTACCGCACCGCCTGAAGAAGCCGGCATGGCCTTGAACTTATTTTTACTGATTTGCAAAAATTGTTCTTGAATTACGGAATGAGGAAGGTCTGTTGACTGTGCTTCGCTGATACGAGGCAATTGATCAAAACATTTACGCCATTCTTCCGACACTGAGTTCGGATCGACTAGGTAGCTTTCAAACAAGCCCTCTACGTATTCCAGGTTCCCCCCAGAAAAGTGCGAGGTGCTCCATAGCAACTCCATTAAACTTTCGTGCATTCTCGATCACCCTTATGTTCGAGCCAGCTATCGGTGCCCTAAACTTAAAATCTTAATAAGAATCAAGCTAGGTCCGTAAGGCTGTTAAAGCCTCGATTTCATTTATTTCCAACTTTCTTCGCCCTTTTACGTTCCATACCAAATTGTTGACGTTATTTAGCATATGCAAAACAACCCTAACTCCACGTCTGGCTAAGCCAACAACCTCTCTGAGCACATCCTTGTTCGCAAAGGTCGAATTTTAAAATTCTGTTATTAAATCACATATTGTTATATGCGAAAATGGCGGTTTTGAAATTGATCAAAACCGCCATAAAAGAAGCCATGCCGAATGTTTACAATAGCAGGCCTCTTAATCAGCTATTAGGTTGCACGTTGCAACAACATAGTACGAATATTACCAATAGCTTTTGTAGGATTTAACCCTTTAGGACAAACATTTACACAATTCATGATACCGTGGCAACGGAAAACACTAAATGGATCATCAAGATCACTTAAGCGCTCCTGAGTTGCGCTGTCTCGGCTGTCCGCCAAGAAACGATAAGCTTGCAACAAGCCTGAAGGACCAATGAACTTATCAGGGTTCCACCAAAATGATGGACAAGCTGTTGAACAACACGCACACAAGATACATTCGTACAAACCATCAAGTTTTTCACGTTCTTCTGGGCTTTGTAAACGCTCAATAGCAGGTGCTGGCGTGTCATTAATCAAGAACGGACGAATCTTCTCATACTGCTTGTAGAACTGCCCCATATCAACAACCAAGTCACGCACTACTGGCAGGCCAGGCAAAGGTCGTAACACAAGCTTGCCGTTTTTAGCTGCTTCAGAAACCGGTGTAATACAAGCCAAGCCATTCTTACCTGACATATTCATACCGTCTGAACCACACACACCTTCACGGCATGAACGACGATAAGAAATAGAAGAATCTTGAGCTTTCAACAAGTTCAACACATCCAAAACCATCAAATCTTTACCTGCAGGCAAATCGATTTGATAGTCTTTCATGTAAGGTGCATCGTCTACTTCAGGGTTGTAACGATAAATACTAACTAACATTCTAAGTTACTCCTTAGTAAGAACGAATCTTAGGTGGAAATGCTTCCATAGTTTTAGGGGCGAAGTTCACATCACGCTTAGTCACTTCTTTAGAAGTCGGGTGGAACAAAGAGTGTTTCAACCAATTTTCATCATCACGCTCTGTGTAATCATTACGAGCATGAGCACCACGACTTTCTTTACGGAACTCAGCAGGAATGGCTGTTGCTTCAGCCACTTCCAGTAAGTTCTCTAACTCTAGAGCTTCAATACGGGCAGTATTAAACGCCTGGCTCTTATCATCAAGATAAAGGTTCTCAACGCGAGTACGGATGCTAGCAAGCTCTTTAAGACCTTTTTGCATCGATTCCCCATCGCGGAACACACCAAAGTACAACTGCATTACTTTTTGTAGTTCAGCACGTACTTCTGCAACATTTTCACCGCCAGTTGAAGCATTCAAGCGATTCACTCGCGCCATGGCTTTTTCAATGTCAGTATCATCTGCAGACATTGACTCAAAGCCAGCATCTAACGATTTCTTCACTTGTAAACCAACGGCACGGCCAAATACAACAAGATCAAGTAGCGAGTTACCACCTAGGCGGTTTGCACCATGCACAGACACACAGGCAGCCTCACCACAAGCGTACAATCCGTCAATGATCTCGTCTTCACCATTCTCGTTCACTTTCAACGCCTGACCACCAACATTAGTTGGAATACCACCCATCATATAGTGACAAGTTGGGATAACAGGAATCGGCTCTTTAACTGGGTCAACGTGTGCAAATGTGCGAGACAGCTCAAGAATACCTGGCAAACGCTTGTTCAGCGTTTCTTCGCCCAAGTGATCTAACTTAAGCAATACGTGATCACCTTCAGGACCACAACCACGGCCCTCAAGAATTTCCAAGATCATAGAGCGCGCAACAACATCACGACCAGCAAGGTCTTTCGCGTTTGGCGCATAACGCTCCATGAAACGTTCGCCGTCTTTATTGATCAGGTAACCACCTTCACCACGGCAACCTTCTGTAACCAAAGTACCTGCACCATAAATTCCTGTTGGGTGGAATTGCCACATTTCCATGTCTTGCATTGGGTAACCAGCACGCAATGCCATACCAACACCATCACCAGTATTAATGTGTGCATTAGTAGTAGATTGGTAAATACGTCCCGAACCACCTGTTGCAATAACCGTTGCTTTCGCTTTTAGGTAAACAGTTTCGCCTGTTTCTACACAAATGGCGATAACACCGACAACCGCGTCTTCTTTATTCTTAACTAGATCGGTCGCGTACCACTCATTAAAGAAAGTTGTTCCGCCTTTAAGGTTGGCTTGATACAAGGTATGCAATAGAGCGTGACCTGTACGGTCAGCAGCAGCACAAGTACGAGCAGCCTGACCACCTTTACCAAAGTCTTTAGACTGACCGCCAAAAGGACGCTGGTAGATACGGCCATTTTCTTTACGAGAGAATGGCAAGCCCATGTGCTCTAATTCAAATACCGCTTGCGGGCCTACAGAACACATGTATTCAATAGCATCTTGGTCACCGATATAGTCCGAGCCTTTAACAGTGTCGTACATGTGCCAGCGCCAATCATCATTTGGGTCTTCACTCGCAATCGCACAAGTGATACCGCCTTGAGCAGATACTGTATGTGAACGTGTTGGGAATACCTTTGTAACACAAGCTGTATTCAAACCAGACTCTGTTAATTGCAATGCAGCTCGCATACCTGCACCACCACCACCGATAACAATGGCATCAAATGAAATCGTACGAATGTTTGCCATTATTTATAGCCCCCACAGAACTTGAACACCCCAAACGACATAAACAAACATTGCTAAGCCGCAGAGCGATTGAAAGAAAAAACGAATCCCAGTTGGTTTAATATAGTCAGTTGACACAGACCACAAACCAATCCAAGAATGAACACCAATAGATAACAGCATTAATAAACTAAAAATGCGCACCCAAGTTGTTTCGAACAAAGCACTCCACTGATCATATGTTAAATCAGGATTAAGTACTAAATAGCCAATAATAAAAATCGTATAAAGCGATAAAATCAGAGCAGAAACACGCTGCATCATCCAATCATAAAGCCCAGAACGGCCAAAGCTTGTAATTTGAGTTACCATATCCACACTCCTGCTAACACAACTAACACCGCTGCAATAACTAAATTCGCAACGGCCGCTTTACGCCCACTTTCTAATTCCTCGAAATGCCCTAGATCCATAAACAAGTGTTTAACACCTGCAACAAAATGGTACATCAATGCTGAAACAACCCCCCAGATAATAAACTTAGCTAGAAAATTATTTTGCAACGTTGCCACTACTTGATCAAAACCTTCTTGCGACTCTAGCGACATATCAAACGCGCAGAATAAGAACACCAAACCTACAAATAGGATGATCCCCGTAATACGGTGAAGGATGGATACAATGGCTGTGACAGGCATTGATATGGTTGAAATATCAAGATTGACTGGTCTTTTTTTGTTCACGATTAATTTACACCATTTGATAATGTGAATGGTTAGCCACAATTTAACGGTTTCATTAGCCTGCTAACACAATGAAACCATCAAACCTACTTTGAAAATCTCATCGATTTGCCAACACCGAACTAAAAAGTGACTCTCTTTTTGTAAGTTCATGTCGACAAATCAATAAAATCATCGGGGCGCAATTATAGACCAGCAAAATTTATTAACACAAATAGACAAATCAGTAGGTTTGCCATGATCATCATTCACGAAATGAATGAACCCATAAGCTAAAACAATAATGGTATAAAATTACAAGATTTAATTCTCATAAAATAATAAATAATCCTTTATTTTTAATGACTTACAATATTTGTATGTTTTATTAAGTTAAACAAACATAAATTTTTCGTCAGTTTCTTACAAAAAAACTGTCTCCCTACCTCATTGTCGGCACATCTACAAGATTGACTTTTGTAGGTTAGAAACAGTATTTTTTCCGCACCTTCTAAGCAAGGCACCATTTACAAAGTTGGTATTTTGCTTTGAACCAGTATTCGGAGGAGACCATAAATGGCCGATAAAAAAGCGCTACTTAACGTTGAGGGAATCGATAAGACCATCGAACTTCCCGTTCTATCAGGTACTTTAGGAACAGATGTAATCGATGTCCGTTCTCTAGGATCTAACGGTATTTTCACTTACGACCCAGGCTTCATGTCTACAGGTTCATGTGAATCCGCTATCACTTACATAGATGGCGACAAAGGTGTGCTACTACACAGAGGCTATCCTATATCTCAGTTAGCAGAGCATTCTGATTACCTAGAAACTTGTTACTTGCTATTGTACGGAGAGCTTCCTTCTGCAGAAAAGAAAGTTGAATTCGAAAAAACCGTTCGCAATCATACAATGATCAACCAATCCATGCATAAGTTCATTGAAGGCTTCAGAAATGATGCACACCCAATGGCTATAATGTGTGGCTTAGTCGGTGCTCTGTCTGCTTTCTACCAAGATCATATGGATATTAACAACCCTGAGCATAGAGAAATTGCAGCGTTCCGATTAATTTCTAAAATGCCAACTTTAGCAGCTACCTGCTATAAATATTCAAAAGACCAACCTGTAATGTATCCGCGTAACGACCTATCTTACGCTGAAAACTTCTTATACATGATGTTTGCCACACCATGTGAAGAGTACAAGGTAAACCCTGTTTTCGCGAAAGCCATGGATCGTATCTTCATCCTACATGCTGATCACGAACAAAACGCTTCAACCTCAACCGTGCGTTTAGCAGGTTCTTCTGGTGCCAACCCATTTGCTTGTATTGCAGCTGGTATTGCAACTCTATGGGGGCCTGCTCACGGTGGTGCTAACGAAGCAGTACTAACCATGCTTGAAGAAATTGGTGACGAGTCAAACATCGACGAATTCATTGCAAAAGCCAAAGATAAAAATGATCCTTTCCGCCTTATGGGCTTTGGCCACCGAGTTTATAAAAACTTCGATCCGCGAGCTAAAGTCATGCGCGAGACCTGTGATCAGGTCTTAGCTGAGCTTGGCCAATCTAACGACCCACTACTGAAAATTGCCAAGCGCCTTGAGCAAATTGCCCTTGAAGACCCATACTTCGTTGAGCGTAAACTTTACCCTAACGTTGACTTCTACTCCGGCATCATAATGAAAGCGATAGGCATTCCTACGAGCATGTTTACCGTAATCTTTGCCATGTCTCGTACTATTGGCTGGATTTCTCACTGGAATGAAATGATCAGTGGACCATACAAGATTGGCCGCCCTCGTCAACTTTATGTAGGCCATGAAGAACGCGATTACCCAAGTAAAGACTAATCGCAACACTAAAAGCTAATGCCCCCAATCCCCGCACCCGCGGGGATTTTTTATATCCGCCGTTTATAAGCAAGACACCCATCTTTAGTTATATCAAATATTACATAGACACCCAACGTTAACCCCCGACCGCCATAAGGACTCCAGCATTTTATTGGTTTTTTTTCTTCGCCTCTTCTATACTCAATTTATGTTTTCTCAAGGAAGGGAAACCAAGTCATGCCTATGCCCAGAAGCCAACAAGTTTGTGTTGAAGATACCCCTTATTACCACTGCGTTTCGCGCTGTGTTCGTCGTGCCTTTTTATGCGGTGAAGACTCAACCACAGGTGTAAGTTATGAGCACCGACGCTCATGGGTAGAGAATCGTCTGTTGTTTTTGGCTGGCATTTTTTCCATAGATATCTGTGCTTATGCCGTAATGAGCAATCATTTGCATGTGGTGCTGCGTATTGATTCACAAACCGTCGAAAACTGGTCGACAATGGAGGTTATACAACGTTGGCATAAGCTTCATAAAGGCAATCTTTTCACTCAGCAGTACGTAAAAGGTGAGCCGCTTTCAAACAGCGTTATGGCATTTGTTGAGGCTTCGGCAAACACTTATCGAGCACGCTTGGCTGATATGAGTTGGTTTATGAGGGAGCTAAATGAACCTATTGCCCGCAGAGCT